>JAPHSA010000002.1 GCA_026193235.1 Deltaproteobacteria bacterium
AGCAAGGCGGCCGATCAGGTCAGGAAAACCGGCCTGCCTTTTTTCCTTGAATGTCGAACCTACCGTTTCCGTCCGCACTCAATGTTTGATCCAGAACTCTACCGTTCCAAACAGGAGGTTGAAGGCTGGAAAAAGCGCTGCCCGGTTCTGTCTATGATCAACCGGCTCAAAGAGCAGGAGTGGATAGATGATCCTGCGCTGGAAAAACTGGAGGAGGAGATTGCTACGGAAATCAGTGAAGCGGTCGATTTTGCCGAGCAGAGTGATTGGGAGTCGGTCACTGAGCTCACCCGCTTTGTCTATTCCGATCCGGAGGTGAGCTGATGGCAGAACAGACACGCACAATAACCTACCGGGACGCAGTAAAAGAAGGTTTGCGCGAAGCGTTACAGAAAGATGAGCGGGTTTTTCTGATGGGGGAAGATGTCGGCCGCTATGGCGGTTGCTTTGCTGTAAGCGGTGGACTACTGGATGAGTTCGGTCCGGACCGGATTCGCGATACCCCGCTCTCCGAATCAACGTTCACCGGCGCAGGGATCGGTGCGGCACTTGGCGGAATGCGGCCGATTGTCGAAATTATGACGGTTAATTTCAGTTTGCTGGCTCTCGACCAGATTATGAACAACGCTGCAACCTATCTACATATGTCGGGCGGCCTGTTCAACGTACCCTTGGTGATCCGTATGGCGACCGGCGGCGGGAAACAGCTGGCGGCCCAACATTCCCATAGTCTGGAGGGCTGGTACGCCCATATCCCTGGCATAAAAGTGCTCTCTCCGGCAACCCTTGAAGATGCCCGCGGCATGCTCTGGACGGCCTTGGCTGATCCCGACCCGGTGCTGATTTTCGAACCGGCGGTGCTCTACCCGATGGCAGGAGAACTGGCTGCTGATGCTGGCGCAGTAGAAATCGACCAGGCGAAAATTCTCCGGGAAGGGCGGGATCTGACCCTGATCAGCTATGGCAGCTGTCTGCATAAATGCTTGGAAGCAGCGATGTCTCTGGCGGAAGAGGGGATTGCCACAGAGGTGATCGACCTACGTACTTTAAGGCCACTAGATGAAACATGCTTTTTGAATTCAGTCGCAAAAACCCATCGAGCCTTGATTGTAGATGAGGGCTGGCGCAGCGGAAGCCTTGCTGCGGAAATCAGCGCGCGCATCATGGAACAGGCTTTCTACCAGTTGGATGCCCCGGTTGAGCGAATCTGTAGTGCCGAAGTGCCGATGCCTTATGCCCGGCACATGGAAGAAGCTGCCCTGCCGCAGGTGATGACCATAGTCGAGACCGTTCGGAGGATGGTGCATGGCTGATTTTATTATGCCCAGTCTGGGTGCCGACATGAAAGAGGGGCTCTTGGTCGCCTGGCGGGTAAAACCGGGCGATCAGGTGAAACATGGTGATATTATTGCGGAGATAGAAACCCAGAAAGGATTGTTTGAAATTGAAGTATTTTCTACCGGTGTGGTCGGCCCGTTGCTGGTTAACCCCGGTCCGGATAAGGTTCCGGTAGGCACGGTTATGACAACGATTTCCGCAGGCGATGAGTTACCATCTCCAGCGAGAACATCATCCGAAAAGCGCATCAATATCTCACCGGCAGCCCGCCGCTTGGCGGACGAAAATCATATCAGTATCTACGATCTGAAAGGTTCAGGACCTGATGGAGTTATTGGTTTAGCCGATGTCGAACGTGTATTGACTTTGGCACCGCCCGTTGCTGCCCCGGAGGTGGTGAAGCAGACGACCGATTTCAAGACTGGGATGCGTGATGCAATTGCGGCAGCGATGAGTCTCTCCAATCGCGAGATTCCTCACTATTATCTCGCCAGCGACATAGACATGAGTTGTGCTCTTGATTGGCTGGAAGAGCGGAACCGTCAGCGTTCCATCCGTGAACGCTTGCTTCCCGTGGTATTGCCGCTGAAGGCGGTCGCACTGGCGTTGAAAAAGGTTCCACAGCTGAATGCCCATTGGGTCGACGGAAAAATACAATTGAAAAAGGATGTTCATATCGGTTTTGCGATCAGTCTCCGTGGTGGCGGATTGCTGACTCCAGCGCTGCATAATGTCGATCAATTGAGTCTCGATCAATTGATGGCGGCGCTTAGCGATCTGATAACCCGGACAAGGGCAGGCAAACTACGTGGGTCGGAAATGACCGATGCCGGGATTACGGTGACCAGCCTCGGTGATCTCGGTGTGCGTACGGTGTTTGGTGTCATCTATCCGCCACAGGTGGGGTTGGTCGGGCTTGGTCGGATTGCAGAACAACCCTGGGTGGAACAAGGGGCTGTAAGCGCCCGGCCGGTATTGACGGCAACTCTGGCTGCTGATCATCGTGCCAGTGATGGGCATCTCGGCGCACAATTTCTTGATGCTTTCACCCGAATTCTGCAGGAGCCTGCTAAACTATGAAAGCAATGGACATCAGAAAAATTATTGAAACAGGGTTGGCTTCGATTGCGCCGGAAGCAGACTTTGACGAATTGAGCCCGACGGAAAATATCCGTGAAGAGCTGGATATCGATTCCTTCGACTTTCTCAATTTCCTCATCGGGCTCAATGAAAAACTCGGGATCGATATCCCGGAGGCTGATTATGAAAAGCTTGTCAGCATGAATGATCTGGTCAATTACCTTGATGAACGTACGGGCTGAAACGGTAGCTCTCTGAGGCAGGTACAATGTCTTCTCGGTGAAAATTGATAACTGAGGTGGTGGCGGGAAATGAAAGAGGCATTACTCTATCAAAAACTGGCAGAGAGCAAAGTGTGCTGCCATCTTTGTGCTCATCGTTGTGTCATCAGAGACGGTAAAAAAGGCCTCTGTCAGGTGCGTGAGAACCGTGACGGGACTCTTTATACCCTGGTTTATGGACGGACAATCAGCCAGAACATCGACCCGATTGAAAAGAAGCCGTTGAATCATTTCTATCCCGGCAGTCGTTCTTTTTCAATCGCGACACCGGGATGCAACTTCCGCTGTGACTGGTGTCAGAATTGGGAAATCTCCCAGATGCCGCGCGAACAGCACTTCATAGCCGGACAGCTGTTGTCCCCTGGAGATATCGTAGCTTGGGCAAAAAAAACCGGGTGCCAGTCCATCGCTTATACCTACACGGAGCCGACGATTTTTTTTGAATATGGCTATGATACCGCTCAGTTGGCACGGAAAGCTGGTATCGCCAATATTTACGTCAGTAACGGCTATATGTCGTCGGAGATGCTGGAACTTTTTCATCCCTGGCTGGATGCGGCAAATATCGACCTGAAAGCGTTCCGTGATGAGACCTACCACAAATATGTCGGTGCCAGACTGCAACCGGTGCTCGACAGTCTGAAACGAATCCATGATTACGGCATCTGGCTTGAAGTGACGACTTTGGTGATCCCGGGAGTCAATGACGACCCGCGGGAGTTAAGAGATATTGCGGAATTTATTGCGCAGGAACTGGGGGTAGAGACCCCCTGGCATGTCAGCAGGTTCTTTCCCCAGTACAAAATGAATGAGGTTCCGCCAACGCCACCAACAACCTTGCACCTGGCCGAGGAAATCGGGAGGGCGGCTGGATTACACTATGTCTATCTGGGGAATGTAGCAACATCAGCAGATACCGGCTGTCCGGATTGTGGTAGCCCGGTCATTCAGCGCAATGGATTTGAGGTCAGTAATAATCGTGTTGATAACAATGGTTGTTGTCCCGATTGCGGTGCAAAAATTGCCGGAGTCGGTTTGGGGGTTGGATCATGAGTAAGTTTATTACACGGACAGCTGAACTGGCAGAGCAACAGCGCCAGGCGGAAGAATCAGCCTTCTGTGGTATCGATTCGGTCAAACAGGTGCTGGCGGTAGCCAGTGGCAAAGGGGGAGTTGGCAAGACTACAATTGCGGTTAATCTGGCTCTGGCTCTGGCTGGTTCCGGAATGAAGGTTGGCTTGCTCGATGCTGATATCTACGGGCCCAACGTTCCGATCATGTTAGGCCTGCAGGGATCACCACGATGGGAAGGCAAAGTTTTGATTCCGGAACAGAAATTTGGTCTTTCCGTTATATCTATCGGCATGCTCAGCGAGACCGGACAAGCGATCGCATGGCGCGGGCCAATGGTCGATAAGGCGCTTTCTCAGCTCCTGTTTCAGGTTCAATGGGGAGAGCTGGATTACCTGATCGTTGATCTGCCGCCCGGAACGGGGGATTCTTCCATGGCGGTTGCTCAGTATATTCCGGAATGTTCGGTGCTGATGGTGACCACTCCACAGGAGGTTGCTTTATCAGATGTCCGTCGAGCGATTGAGCTGTTTCGAAAATTTGATCTGAAAAATCTTGGCCTGATAGAGAATATGTCATATTTCATGTGCGAGCATTCCACCGATCCAATTGAACTGTTAGGGATTTTTGGTGCCGGTGGCGGGCAGCGGCTGAGTGAAGAAAGCGGTTTGCCACTATTGGCCACCATTCCCATCATGCCCGAGATTGCTCAGGCAGGGGATTCTGGAACGCCACTGCTGGTCTCAGCACCAGATTCGGATGTTGGGCAGATTTTTCAGGCGGTCGCTGAGAAAATTATCAGTGGGGCAAACGAACCGGAAGAGACGATGGAACTGGGGGAGGGTTGAGCATAACACCCAGCAGCGACTTGTTCTGGTGATATTGAAGCATCCGTAATTATTTATTTTCGAGATGACGCAGGTACTCTTCCCATTCCAAAGGCAGCAGATCTTTTTTCCGATTATTGCACTCCTTGCAGGCGGGAACGCAGTTTCCTTTTGTGCTGAGCCCTCCTCGGATCAGGGGAACGATATGATCAAGGGTCAGGTCCTTGGGCGCGAAAGTCCGGCCGCAGTAGTGACAGAGACCTTTGGCTATCTTGTTTTGCCACCAGCCCTGTTTGCGCAAAGCCCGGGCTTTTGCCCGCTCCAGGCGTATCTGGCGTTCATCCACATCAATAAACATGTCCATGTTGTATCCTTTAAGCCCCAATCCCTATCGCAGGCTGATTATTGCACATTTCAGCGATATGTGCGATCTTGTCATGCTGAAAATTAACAGAAGATTATCTTTCTGAAAGAGATAACCTATGAAAATCCTTATCGTTGGCTCCGGACAGGTCGGGTATTTTTTATGTGACCGCTTGTCCTGTGAAGGCCATGAAGTCACCCTGGTCGACCGCGACGAAGAAACCGTTGAACGGGCTCAGGACCGTTTGAATGTCCTCGGCATCGTTGGCAACGGTGCCAGCGCTGAAATTCTGGAGCAGGCTGGTATTAAAGACGCTGATATTTTTATTGCGGTCACCAATATGGATGAGGTCAATATCCTGGCCTGCCTCCTGGCCCGTGAATATCATGTTGATGTTCTGGTTGCGCGAACCAAAAATATTGAATACACCAGCGATAAAGCCGTTCTCTCGAAAGAAAAATTAGGGATTGACCTGCTGATTAATCCGGACGACGCGGTTGCCGAGGAATTATTCAAATTGGCCTGTGACTCAAAGGCCTTTGACGTGGCCGAATTCGCTGAAGGCCAGATCCTCTTCCAAGGTTATCGGATTGAACCGGACAGTCCTCTCTGCGATTTAACTCTGGCCGAACTGGGTGAGTTGAGGGGGATGTACCGTTTTGTTGTGGTTGCTATCAATCGTGGCAATAAGACCATTATCCCCCGTGGGGATGATACCGTCCAGGCCGGTGACCGGATTTATATTTTTGCCCCGCAGCAGGAACTGCCGGCAATCAACTATCTGCTACAAGCGCAAGCGAAACCAGAAAAATTGAGCCATCGCGCGTTCATTCTTGGCGGTAGCCGGATTGGCCATAAGGTGGCGCAAAATATGGAAAACCTGCATTTTCATACCAAGCTGATCGAAAAGAATGAAGATCGCTGTTACAAACTTGCAGAGCAATTGAATAAGACGGTTGTCATCAATGCCGATGGGTTGGATGTTCCGACTTTATTGGACGAAGGTTTGGCTGAGGCTGATGTCTTTATCGCGGTGACGGAGAATGATCAGACCAATATTTTAACCTGCCTGCTGGCCAGGCAGCATAAGGTGCGCCGCACCTTGGCACTGGTCAGCCAGCCGGAATTGATTGGTTTGGCGGCAGATCTGGGGATTGATGCCTGTATATCACCTCGCCTTGCAGCCGCCGGAGCTATCCTCAAGTTTGTTCGGCGGGGAGATATTATCTCGCTCACTGCTGTTGAGGGGAGTAATTCGGAAGTTATAGAAATTGAAATCGGCAAGGATAGTGGTTTGTTGGCGACCCCGCTGAGTGAGCTCCATTTCCCTCGTGGTGCAATTATTGGTGCCATCGTCCATGGCTCTAACTATGAGATTCCGACCGGTGAAAGTGTGCTTGAAGCAGGCGACCGAGTGGTCATTTTTACTCTTCCTGAAGCGTTGCAGAAAGTCGAAAGGTTTTTTTCCTGAATGAACCTGATCCTGACGCTGCGCATTCTTGGGGCGTTGCTGTTGTTTCTCGCTGCGACCCTTTTGGCTCCACTGCCGTTCTCTTTTTATTACGCTGATGGTGTCTGGTCAGCCTTTGTGCTTTCTGCGGTCATTTGTTCAGCTGCTGGAGGATTGCTCTTTGCCTTCTGTAAAAGCCCCAAAGAACTGTCTCTGCGTGAAGGATTTGCTGTTGTCACCTTTGGCTGGACCGTCTTCGCTGTTTTTGGCGCTCTTCCCTACCTGATATCGGGCGCAATTCCCTCACCCCTGAATGCTATTTTCGAGACCATGAGTGGTTTTACCACGACCGGTTCAACGATTCTGACTGACATCGAAAGCATGCCGCCAAGTCTTTTATTTTGGCGTTCTTTGACTCATTGGCTTGGTGGTATGGGGATTATTGTCCTGTCGCTGGCGATTCTACCCATGCTGGGGGTCGGGGGGATGCAGCTGTTTAAGGCCGAGGTTCCCGGGCCGACGGCTGATCGGCTGAAACCGCGCATTCAAGATACCGCTAAAATGCTGTGGGGCGTTTATTTTCTGCTGACCATGGTTGAAACGGTGATGTTGATGCTGGGCGGGATGTCTTTCTTTGATGCCCTTTGTCACTCCTTTGCCACCTTGGCGACCGGTGGCTTTTCAACAAAAAATGCCTCTATCGCTGCTTATGATAGCAGTTACATCGATACTGTGATCACGTTCTTTATGATTCTGGCCGGGGTCAATTTTGCCCTGCACTTCCAGGTTCTGCGCGGCCGGGCAAAGGATTTTTTCCGCAGTGAAGAGTTACGTGTCTACCTGGGTTTGATTTTCGCCGCTACCTTGATGGTTATGATCTTTAACTGGTCGGGGAATATCTACTCAGCATTTGGAGAAAACCTGCGTTTCTCAATTTTTCAAGTGTCTTCGATCATGACAACGACCGGTTTTGGTACGGCGGATTTTGAACTCTGGCCGGTTGTCACGCAATATATTCTGGTCCTCTTGATGTTTGTCGGTGGCTGTGCCGGTTCAACCGGTGGCGGTATGAAGGTTGCGCGGATATTGTTGTTGTTCAAGCATGCCCAGGTCCAGGTGTTTCGCCTGATTCACCCGCGCGCAATCCGTTTGGTCAAGTTAGGCAACCGCCCAGTCGATAAAGAGGTCCTTCAGGCGATATTGGGATTTTTCGCCCTTTTTATTGGTGTGTTTGTCCTTGGCTCTTTGCTGGTTGCGGCCAGTGGCATGGATTTGGTGTCGGCGGGATCTGCAGTGATTGCCTGTCTGGCCAATATCGGCCCTGGGCTTGGAAGCGTTGGCCCGACCGATCACTTTGCCCATGTGCCGGCTTTCGGCAAGTCAGTGTTGATATTCTGTATGCTGATGGGCCGTCTGGAACTGTTTACCGTGCTGGTGCTCTTTTTCCCTTCGTTCTGGCGCAAGTAAAATAACGGGTAAATAAACAGATAAAATGAAAAGGCCCCATCGCCTGCTGAGCGATGGGGCCTTCCCCCCTCCGAAACCTGTTTAATCCAACAGGTGATCCGTGAATCTTGTGGAGAGTATACAGCTCGTATCTGACTTATTTCTGAATCACTGGTGTTTTTTTCAAAAAAAATGAAAAAAGTTTTTACCACCATTAATTCAGTTGGATAAAGCCCATCTGCCGGCCTGTAAGCCCGTCGTCCCTTCGGTGAGAGAAAAACAGTTCCGGATGGCAGCAGGTGCATTGCTCGGCAACTTCAATCTGTTGTGGCTGTAAGCCCGCCTGTTCTAATTGCAATCTGCAGCTGAGCGGGATATCTAATTTCCAGTGTCCCAGCCGGGTTTCTGTCGAAATTTCATCCCAGAAGCCAGTCCCTCGGCGGAAAGCGTCACGCACTGGACGGTCGACTTCGTACTTGTGCGCGCCAATGCCCGGGCCGATAGCCGCCTGAAGTTCCCCTGCGAGGCATAGAAAATGGTGACTGATTGTCTGGATGGTTTTGGCGATCAATCCATTGGCGGCCCCGCGCCAGCCGGCATGGATGGCTGCTGCAATCGGTTTTTCCGGGTGCCAGATCAACAGGGGAAAACAGTCTGCAGTCAGTACCCCCAGCATAATCCCCGGTTGGTTGGTGACGATGGCATCCACTTCAACGCTTGAAAAATGGGTGAGATCCAGATTGGTTTCATCAATCATCAGGATGTCATTGCCGTGAACCTGTTTGACTGTCAGCAGTTCATGGGGTGAAATTTCAAAGCTGCGGGTAAATGTCGAGCGATTTCCTTCAACATGCGCAGGTGAATCATCAGTGCCAAAGCCCAGGTTCAGGGAATGATAAGGTGGGCGACTGACCCCACCATTACGAGTGCTGAATCCGGCGACAATGTTTTTGGGCAGTTGTTTGGGTTGAAGAAAAGATAATTTTCCTTTGCGGGTAAGCTTCATTGAAATCCTCTTTTATACTGGCTGAGTGGAACAGGTATCTTATTAGTGCTGATCCAAGTAGGTGACAAGTTTTCTGAGAGTCTCCGGCATTTCGCAGGAAAACTCCAGATATTTTCCCGTCCTTGGGTGAATAAATCCCAAACGTTGCGCGTGCAGAGCTTGACCCGGCAGCTGGGCCATCAGTTTTTGTAAGATCGGGTCTTTTATTAAGGTGATTTTCGCTCGGCTACCATAGAGGGGGTCGGCGACCAGAGGCAGGTTCATTTCAGAAAAATGGACGCGAATCTGATGGGTGCGCCCAGTCTCCAGTTTGAGTTCGATCAGGCTTAAACGTTCGGTGGCGTAGCGTTTGAGAATTTTCCAGTGGGTCACCGCACGCTTGGCACTTCGGGTTTTTCCACTCATCTTTTTGCGTTGCACCGGATGTCGCCCGATTGGCTGATCAATGATACCGGAATTCCGATCAGGGCAGCCATGCACCAGGGCCAGGTAACATCTTTCGATTGAATGCTCCTTGAACTGTTCTGCCAGATGCTGATGGCTTTGATCGTTTTTTGTTACGACCAGAAGACCAGAGGTGTCTTTGTCGATACGGTGAACAATGCCGGGGCGTAACTCTCCACCGATTCCAGCCAGATCATCACAGTGATGGAGCAGGGCATTCACCAGAGTGCCGTGAGCATGCCCGGCGGCAGGATGAACAACCATCCCGGCCGGTTTGTTGACGACGATGAGATCATGATCTTCGTAGAGAATGTTGAGGGGGATGTCTTCGGGCAGGGCTTCCGTCGGCTCGGGCTCTGGAAAATGAACCAGAATCGATTCTCCGCCTTTGAGCTTTGCACTGGCTTTTACCGGAAGGCCATTCAAGGTGACCTGTCCATTGTCGATCAATTTTTTGAGTTGTGAACGACTGACTTCTGGAAAACATTCAACGAGATAAGTGTCCAGCCGTTCCGCAGAACGATCTTCCGGAAAGGACAGTTTCCGGGATGAATTCATCTACCAGATCTGACTTTCAATCTTGCCGGCCTGCTTGATCATAACGTCAACAATAGCGCGCTCATAAAGGTGCTCGCGATTTTGCATTTCTGGAGAAACGCGGGTATAGAAGTGCTCACGCCCTTCTTCCAGCTCTTCATCCATTAAATCAAAAATGCTGTCACTCTTGATCCCTTCGGCAACTTTATCCTGATTATAGAGAGCGATATCGGAAACAATTGCGCGCGCTAAGCGGAATGCGAGATCGGGATTTTCTACCAGTCTTGCCATAAAATCAGCCTCCAACTATCTCATAAATGGACATACTGACGATTCTTTGATTACAGTTTATTAATTTCCCTTGAATATAGCAAGCTAAATTATGGTTTTTTTTATCATTCGCTAGGATTATGACTATGAATTAATAATAGTGTGTGCTAATATGAGTTTTAAAAAATAAGTATAATTTTACCTTAACGTAATGTTGTAACGGTCTGTGGCTATACCGATGAGTGGGAAATTTCAGGATATCAATTTCGAGCTTGATAAATTGCCGACCATACCCCTGGTTGCCGCTCAAGTGATGTAACCGATCAATTCCTCCGATGTTTCTTCTGAAGTGTGGGAAGTTAAGGTTTCAACGAAAGAGTTGGAAGTCGGGATGCAACTTCATTATGAGCTTCACAGCAGGACTGGGGCGCTGTTAGTGAAGCAGAAAACAATTTTTGATGAGTCCTCCATTGAGGCCGTTAGACGTTGTTTGCGAATTGATCCATTCAACCGCGAGATAGAAGTGTTGTTGAAGTACGAAAAATCGGATTGAGGGAACGATGAAGACAACTGAGTGTTCCGTATCGAAAAAACACATTCTTTTTGTTGATGATGAAGAAAGTCTTGCACGGTTGGGGGCTGATCTGCTGGAAGATTTTGGTTATCAGATTGTCTGTGCCTTAAGTGGGCAGGAAGCTCTGAGGTTGTTTCAACAGGAAGCGGGCTTCTTTGATATTGTCATTACCGATGAATCAATGCCGGGGATGAGTGGCATTGAACTGGCACAGGAAATTTATCGCGTTTCTGTGACAACGCCGGTGATTCTTTGTTCTGGTCATATGTTGACGATGCAGGAAGAAGGTATAGAGCAGACCAACATTACCGCGGTCTTGGCGAAAACGGATGTTTGTACCAAGTTGCCGGGGATGTTGGAAAAGATATTTTAAAGGCTGTTAGCGGGATTGATTAAAAATGATGAGAAGTGATGAAAGCCGCTCCGGGAGGAGCGGCTTTGTTGTTTTAAAGCATAAAGGTGGCGATCAAGAGAATCATTACGAAGGCCATAATGATGATTGAAAGTAGTGGAATTCCGACCGATTTTTTTTTAGCAGGTTTTATGGGTGCGTCGATTTTACCGATCACGGGGAAACGTTCGATCAGAGTGCGGACATGAGGCGCTGATTTTAGCTCTTCGGTCAGATCATGGCCAGCGTGGTGGGTGTCAACGTGGTTGCCCTCTTTCCATAGCGGGCTATTGCTGACATCATAAATTATCCCATTGACGGCAACATAGGCTGCGCGTCCTTCATGGCCATCGTATCTTTTTAGTTCTTCAATAGTCACTATTTCCTCCTTGATGGTTTTTCATCAGAACTCTTCATGTTTAAAGTAGGTATGATCGCCAAGGCAAGCCGTAAATTGGGAGAGTAGCTGCCGTCTTTCGGCCACATCAATTTTCCCATGTTTTACGGCTTTTTCCAAGTTATCACGGAACCCTTCGATGAAAGCAGTGGGGTTGTATTCGAGCATGGCCAGAACTTCGGCAATAGTATCCCCTGAGTGCTCTTTTGTGACATCAAAACTGCTGTCATCATTGATACGAATGCTGATCACGTTGGTGTCGCCAAAGAGATTATGCAGATCGCCCAGGGTCTCCTGATAGGCCCCCATAAGAAAAACCCCAAGGATGTAATCTTCTTCAGGGATGAGACTGTGGAGGGGCAGAGTTGGGCTTTCTCCTGCTGAAAGGATGAACCGATCAAGCTTGCCGTCACAGTCGCAGGTGAGATCAGAAATGCTGGCCCGCCTTTCTGGATATTCATTGAGCCGGTGAATCGGCATGATCGGAAACATCTGGCCGATTGCCCAGCTATCCGGCAACGATTGGAAGACGCTGAAGTTACCGTAATAAATATCCGCCAGACTCTGTTGTAATCCCGAAAGGGTTATCGGTTCTTGCTCCAGCTGCTTGCGCCGTTCGTTGAGATTCTGTGCAATTGCCAGGAACAGGTTTTCAGCCAGGGAACGTTCCCGTAAGCTGATTTGTCCGGCCCTAAACAATTCCCTGATTTGTTCGCGATTTTCCATCGCCTCGGTGTAGCCAGCTACCAGGTCAACATTTTCTGCGTTCTTATATATCAGCAGCTGTCTGGCAACCAGTGGATGTGCGGTCGTGGGACTTTGAACCGGAATGGAAATGGGTTCGTAACGCATGACATCTAGAATATTGAAGAACAGCAGTGATGAGTGAGCCACCGTTGCCCGGCCGGATTCGGTAACAATGATGGGATGTTCGACAGTGTTCAGATCAAGGGTGTCCTTGATCGTTTGGGCGATGCAGCGGCAATAATCGCTCAGTTGATAATTGCGTGAATGACTGTGTTTCGATTGGTTGCCGATATAATCAACCGCCAGTCCACCGCCGAGATCGAGATAGCGCAGCGGTACTCCTTCCGTTGCCAGATCGGCATAAAAGCGGCTGGCTTCGCGGACGCCAGCACGAATGTCTTCGAGATCAGGAATTTGTGAACCGAGATGACAATGTAGCAGCTGCAGGCAATCGAGCATCTCGAGCTCACGCAGTTGATCGACTGTGGCTATCAACTGAGCCGTACTCAGACCAAAACTGCTGCGGTCGCCGCTGGTCTCTGTCCATAACCCGCCAACCTGAGCCGATATTTTAATCCGTAAGCCGATCAGCGGTCTGATCCCTGCATTTGCGCTGCGCTTTAGGATTAAAGGTAGTTCGGCGGGCGACTCAATGACAAAAAAACAGCGATAACCCAGCTTATTAGCCCAGAGTCCAAGGTCGATAAACTCGCGGTCTTTATAGCCGTTGCAGATTAATAAGCCATTTTCGTTGAGGTTAGCCAAACAGAGTAACAGTTCCGCTTTACTGCCGGCTTCCAGGCCATGATCGTAAGCTGCGCCGTAGCGACGGACTTCCTCGATGACCGCGCTCTGTTGATTGACTTTGACCGGGTAAACACCGTTGTAACTCCCCTGATAACCTGTTTCTTTAATGGCTGCATAAAAACTTTCATTGATCAGTCTAATTCTGGCGTCCAGCAGGTTTTCGATGCGTAAAAGCAGGGGGAGGGAATGCCCCCGGTCCTGGGCCGCCTGAACGATTTCAGGCAGCGGAACCTGGACCTCTCCACCTGGAAAAGGGACGCTGACCGTTGCATCACCGGCGGCGGTGACAGAAAAGTTTCCACCACCCCACTGGTTGATACCGTAGAGCTGTGCAGAATCAGCCGCTGACCAACTTGTTTTCGCTTTCTGAGCCATCAGCTGATATTTTCCCGGGCAAAGGTTGGCAGCATAAACGCACCGAGATGCAGGTCTTCATTATAGTAACGGGTATAAAAATCACGTTTGGCTGCGCGGTCACGGTCAAAATCTTTGACCGGATGATATTTTTTGCTGGCAAAGGCAAAGCTCCAGAAACCGCTGGGATAAGTCGGAATAAAGGCCTGGTACATCTCCACAATGGGAAAAACTGTGCGGAGATTTTGATACATACTTTTCTGGATGTCAGCATGGTAAAAAGGCGATTCACTCTGTGCGACCATGATTCCGTCTTCTTTCAGCGCAGAGAACACCAGCCGGTAGAAATCCTCCTCAAACAGGCCTACTGCTGGGCCGATCGGGTCAGTCGAATCGACCAGAATGACATCAAACGCATCCTGATGTTCACGTATATAAGCCAGGCCATCATCAACGTGCAGTTTGACTCGTGGATGATGGCCATCAATAGCTGATGCCATGGTGGGGAGAAATTCAAGCGATTTGTCGATCACCAGGCCGTCAATTTCACAAAGAATCGCCAGTTCGACTTCCGGATGCCTGACAATTTCGCGAATGCTGCCGCCGTCACCGCCACCGATCACCAGGACTTTTTTCGCCTGAGGATGGGTAAACAGGGCCGGGTGCGTGATCATGTCGTGATAGATAAATTCATCACGCTCGGTCACCATCACCAGACCGTCAAGGAGCATCATCCGCCCGTATTCGAGGGTGTCGACAATCTCCAGTTGTTGAAATTCACTAACACCGGAAAAAAGGGTTTTAGTCACTTTCATGGTAATGCCGACATTGTCACTATGCTTTTCTGTATACCAGAGATCCATCTTTACCCCACCATATGCTGGTTTGTTGACTGAATGTTGCTGTGTTGATTTACCTGAAAACCGTCTAGTACATTTGCTGAGACGGACTGTCAAGAGCTTATCCTACTGTAAATTGATTTTCTGCTGGTGAATTTTTTGCTGTGCTGTGCTAAAAAATGAGCGACCTAACTCATAAAGTTGCTTGAAAGGATAATGAAATGACAAATATTCGTAAAATAGGCTTCATTGGCGGTGGAAATATGGCGGAGGCATTGATCAAGGGCTTACTGTCAGGGGACTTTCCGGCGGAGCGCATTATGGCCTCTGAGCCCAGTGATTCCAGGCGCGAACATTTGATTGAGGCATACGGTATCGAGCTGGCGGCAAACAATCTCGAACTGATGGAGAAATCGGACATCATCGTGCTGGCGATCAAACCGCAGATTGTCGTCGAAGTGCTCGAAGAAGTGGCCGGTGTTTATCAAAATGACAAGCTGATCGTGTCGATCCTGGCTGGGGTTACCAGTACGACAATTGAAAAGTTTTTCCAGGGTGCTCCCCGGGTTGTTCGGGTGATGCCGAATACTCCCGCTCTGGTTGGCGAAGCGGCCAGTGCCATTTGCCGTGGCCATCATGCCAGTCAGGAAGATCTGGCTGTGGTGCGAACCCTGTTGGAAACTGTCGGCATGGTTCAGTTGATTGACGAGCGCCAGATGGATGCCGCTACCGGGCTCTCCGGGTCCGGACCTGCCTATATCTATACGGTTATTGAAGCCTTGGCCGACGGTGGTGTCCGCGAGGGGTTGCGACGCGATGTCGCCCATGCCCTGGCGGTACAAACTGTTGTTGGAGCGGCGTTAATGGTGCGCGAAACAAAAGAACACCCGGCGATTCTACGCGACCAGGTCTGCTCTCCGGGTGGGACGGCGATCACTGGCGTCAGTACGCTGGAAAAGAATGGTTTGCGCACCACTCTGATGGAAGCGGTTTCTGCCTCGGCAGCTCGTTCTCGAGAGCTGGGCGGAAGCTGACCGGTTTTTGTAGAGTCAAAGGCTGATGATGATTGATCAATTCTGGACATTTTTTGTCGCGATCACGCTGTTGACCCTGTTTCCCGGAGTGGACTCGCTCCTCGTTGTGCGTAATACCTCACGAGGCGGCTGGCAGGATGGCATTGCCACCAGTACTGGGATCTGTTGTGGACTGTTTGTCCATGCTCTGGTTTCTGCTTTGGGAATTTCGGCGTTGCTGTTGCAATCAGCGCTTGCTTTTAATGCTTTGAAACTGGTCGGTGGCGGTTATTTGATCTGGCTCGGAAGCTGTAGTTTATGGCAGGCCTTTAAACATGGGAGTTCACCCGAACTGACCATGATGCCAGTGATAAAAAAAACGTTCCAGTTGCAGCGTTCTTTGCGTGAGGGGTTTGTCTGTAATGTTTTTAACCCCAAGACTCTACTTTTTTACATGGCTTTCTTGCCGCAATTTATCGACCCGCTCCGCTCCCCGATTCTGCAGGCTTTGTTCATGGCGGCAATCCATTTCGTCATTGCTATGCTTTATCAGGGGCTGTTGACAGTGCTTGTCGGGCGCGTAAAAGGTTGGTTCCAGAGTGGTTATTTGCGCCGTGTATCCGAAGGGCTGGTCGGGTTAATTCTGGTGTCATTCGGGTTAAGAATATTTTTGGAAAAGCGGCTATAGTAACCGGTACATTTCACTGAAATCAGGTTTTTTTTGTCAAAATTACCTTTTCATTATGGCTGGCTGATTGTTATTGCCGGCATTCTCACTTTATTCTCCTGCCTTGGCCTGGCACGTTTTGCCTTTGGTATGTTGTTACCTGGAATGCGTGAAGGACTCGGTTTGGCTTATGATCAAATGGGCTACCTGGGAACCGGGAATTTTATCGGTTACCTCCTTTCGGTCGCCATCACACCACCCCTGCTGAAAATTTTTCGTCCGCGGATCACTATCAGTGCAGGCCTGTTGGTGATCGCCATTTCGCTGGCGGGAATGTCGCAATCGGGAACCTTTATTCAACTCCTGGTTCTTTACGCTTTGACGGGAGTCGGAAGCGGGTTGGCAAATATCTCAACTATGGTCTTGATTGCTCACTGGTTTCGGCGAGAGAAACGGGGTCGGGCAGCAGGTCTGATGGTTTTTGGCAATGGCCTCGGGATTATCTTTGCGGGATTGACGGTTCCTGTTTTTAACCGGCTGTATGGTCTTGATGGTTGGAGGGTCAGTTGGCTGCTGCTGGCGACGCTCACGTTGCTTATTGCAGTTGTGGTGACGCTGATTGTCAGGAATACGCCGGAGAACCTCGGCCTTAAGCCGCTAGGCAGCATGCGACCACTTTCAGAGTCCGAACTGTCGGGCGCTGATGCCACCAGTCCCGGTCGGGCGCTGCTCTCTCTGGGTGTGCTGTATCTGGCCTTTGGTGCGACCTATATGGTTTACGGGACCTTTATTGTCACCAGCATGGTTGAGGAATATGGTTTCAGTGAGGCAACCGCAGGACAGTTCTGGTCGTGGGTTGGTTTTTTCAGTCTTTTTTCCGGAATAATTTTCGGCAGTCTTTCGGATAAAATCGGGCGGAAGGCGGGGTTGATGGTTGTTTTCAGTGTTCAGACTCTGGCCTATCTCCTTGCCGGATCGGGCCTGGGAAC
>JAPHSA010000314.1 GCA_026193235.1 Deltaproteobacteria bacterium
CCATCTCACCCTGATGCGGATGAAAACGGTCAGGTTGCCATGCCAAATATCAGTTTGGTCGAAGAAACTGCTGACATGATGTCGGCATCACGGGCCTATGAAGCCAATGTCACGGTCGTCAAATCGGCCAAACGCATGGCTCTTAAGGCTCTGGAAATAGGACGTTGAGGTAGATTATGAAAAGTGTTGCAGATATAACCCTGAATTCCCATCTTCAAGGGCTTTCCCGGCCTAAAACTGTTCCGGTGCAGCAGATCGGAGACAAGTTCGGGGAAGCTCTGAAAAACTCAATAGCGGAAGTGAATCAGGCTCAGGTGAGCGCTGACCGGGCGGCCGAGCAGATCGCCGCCGGGGAAACCAAGAACCTGCATGGAGCGATGATCAAACTGGAAGAGGCTGATATTTCTTTACGTTTGATGGTTCAGGTGCGGAATAAAGCGGTTGAGGCTTATCAGGAGATCATGCGCATGCAGGTCTGATGGCTCTTTTCCTCAATCCCGGTGTCGATCCGCAGGTTTGTTTGTGCGGCGCAGAGAATAACCGCGCCTCCGCCCAATCCTTTGATCTCCCAGGCCTTGAGAAAAATTATCCATTTTGAACAACTGATAACTGAAATAAAAGTATATAGAACTAACGCAGTCGATTCCGGAGGAAAATGTCGATGGCTGAAGAAGAAAAAGCAGAGATGATCGCAAAGAAAAATATGCTCGATGTGATTACCGAGTGGTCGCTGGCCCGCAAATTGAGTCTGGTTGGTGCGGCGGCCATCAGTGCGGTGATCTTTACCTTGATCATTATGCAGTCTCAGGTGGCTGATTACAGTCTCCTGTTTGCAAATCTTCCCAGCCGGGATGCTTCTTCGGTGGTTGAGTGGCTGAAGGATCGTAAGATTCCTTATCGTTTGGAAGATGGCGGTCGGGACATCATGATTCCAGCCGACAAAGTTTACGAGGCACGGATAGAATTGGCCGGTTCCGGTCTGGCTGAAGGCGGGGTCGGGTTCGAAATTTTCGATAAACAGAGCTTCGGGATGACTGATTTTGCCCAGAAGGTTAACTATCGCCGTGCATTACAGGGCGAGTTGATGCGCACAATTACTTCTCTGGCACCTGTCGAGGCGGCCCGAATTCATCTGGCTTTACCGGAAAAACGCCTGTTTCGTGAGCAACAGCAGGCAGCAACAGCATCGGTTATCGTCAAATTGTCATCTGGTCGTTCACTGAAAGAATCACAACTGCAGGGGATAGTTCACCTGGTCGCCGGAAGTGTTGAGGGGTTGGAATCAGAGAACGTTACGGTTGTTGATTCAAGTGGAAAAATTTTGTCAAAAAGTCGCTCCGATGAACTTGCCGGACCGATGACTCCGGGGATGTTGAACTATCAGCAGGCCATGGAGCGGAGTCTGGAAACGCGTGCCCAATCCTTGCTTGATCGTGCCCTTGGTGCCGGCAATTCAATGGCACGGGTTAATGCTGAAGTCGATTTTGATCAGCGAGAACGGGTGGAAGAATCTCTCGATCCCAAAGGCGCTGTGGTTGTCAGTGAACAAACCAGTAGTGAAGAAGGTGCCAGCGAGTCAACCAGTGGAGTTCCGGGAGTCGTCTCCAATTTACAGGGCGCAACAGGCACCACGGCGACGACTCCGGCCAGCCGTTCTGAGGAAACCGTCAATTACGAACTGAGTAAAGTCGTGAGTAAAACCGTTCAATCCGTCGGGACGCTGAAGAGCCTTTCGGTGTCAGTTCTGGTTGCCGATCGAGTAACCCCGGGTGTTGATGGTGCTGAACCGACAAGTACCCCACGGAGTGCCAAAGAAATTCAGGAAATCGAACAGATGATACGCTCTGCACTTGGTATCAATGATACGCGGGGTGATTTGATCTCCGTTGTCTCTATGCCATTCGAAACCGGTTTCAGTGACGAACCGATGCCTCAACCGTCAATTATCGACAAGGTGTATCCCTTCATGCCGCTTATCAAGTACAGCTTGTTAGCGATCGCCTCGTTGCTGGCGTATCTGTTGCTCTTGAAGCCGTTGCTGAGAACTTTGCGCAGTGCCCAGGCGGAGACGCAACCGATGAAAACGGTTGAAGAGCTGGAAGCTGAACTGCGTGGTGAGTCGTCAACCCCGCTACTGGGTGGCCCAAGTGATCCTCTAGCCCGGATCCGTCAGGAAGTTCTGGGTGGGGACATGCTGCCGGTGCAGGTGGTGAAAAACTGGTTACGTGAAGAACCGGCTGAATCCTGATACGGCGTTGCATCTGAAAAATCATTTTGCCTGAGCGGATGGAATCCTTCTTAGACAGACTGACTGCATGTGAAAGTTTAATTTTGAAACAGCAATTTACCACCGGGAGTTATCTGTGAAAAAGGCGAAACACCTGTCCGGAGCAAAAAAAGCAGCGCTATTGCTGCTCTGCCTTGGTGAAGAGGCAACGGCAAAGATTTTTGAGACGCTGGACGACTCTGAAGTGCGTGAGATCAGTCGCTGCATGATGGATATCGACCATGTTGATCCAGCCTTGGCCCGCGAGATTCTTGAAGAATTCAAGGAAGCCAAAGGGAGTGATATAGGGGTTTACGTGCGTGGTGATGAATTTGCCAAACACGCCATTATGGGGGGGGAAGACAGTCAACGGGCCAATTATCTGCTCGATCAGGTTTCGGCGGGAATTGAAGGTCGGCCCCTGGAAACCATTTCAAAAATGCATCCACGGATGGTTGTCGGATTGCTGGAAAATGAACATCCGCAGACTGTCGCCCTGATTCTGTCGACCCAGAAAGAAGATCATACCAGCCGAATTCTTGCAGAACTTTCCGATGACCTGCGCGGAGAGGTGATGTATCGCATTGCTAAAATTGACAACGTCTCTCCCGATGTTATCAGTCAGATCGAGGAAGCCCTGCAGCGGGAAGTTGGTGTTGTTGTCGGCAAGGATCGTAAGCAGGTCGGCGGGATCGAAAAGGTTGTTGAGATCCTGGGCAAAATGGATAAGGGTGCCGATCAGATGATTTTGACCAGTATTGAGGCGGTTGACCCCGATATGGCAGAAGAAATCCGCCGGCGGATGTTCACCTTTGAAGATCTTGCCGCTATTGACAGCCGTGGTATGCAGGCAATCCTGCGTGAGGTCAGCACTGATATGTTGACCCTGGGGCTGAAAACGGCAAGTGATGCCATAAAACAGAAGGTTTTTGAAAATATTTCGCAACGGGCTGCAGACATGATTGCTGAGGATCTCGAGGCGATGGGCCCACGGAAACTCTCTGAAGTTGAAGCGATGCAGATGGAAGTTGTCAAAGTTGCCTTGAAACTTGAAGAAGAGGGAACGATCGTGATTCCAGGAAGAGGCGGCGGTGGCGATGAACTTGTCTAAAATTTACCGCGGCGCCGAAGCCGACGGCTTACAGCAATTTCAGTTCCGATCATTTGGTGAGGTTGAGTCTACTTCCCCTCTGGAAGCTGATGTCTTTAAAAAGGGGCCCACGTTTGAGCCCACGGCGAAAGGCATTGCTGCACCAACGGCTTCACCCTGCGCTGTTGAAGAAGCGCATGCCCGCGGTCGGCGTGAAGGTCTGGAAGTGGCTGAAGGAAAGTTTGAGACAACAACGCAAGCCCTGGTTGTGGCCCTTGAGGAAGTAAGTCGATTACGCGAATCTCTCGCCAATAACAGTCGCCAGGATATGTTGCGCCTGGTGATGGCTGTATCTGAACAGATCATTCGTCGTGAGGTGGCGGCTGACCCGGCGGTTGTCCAGACGATTATCGAAAATGCTCTACAGTCATCGGTTCGCGCTGATCAATACCGGATTCGCATCAGTCCGGACGATCTTGAGGCTGTAATGCAAAAGAAGCCACTTTTTCTCGCCAGCATCAGCGGACTGAAAAATTTGAGCATTGAAGCGGATTCAGCAATTACGGCCGGCGGCTGCCGGGTCGATTCAGATCTGGGAGAAGTTGATGCAACGATTGAAACGCAGCTTGAGGCTATTCAAAAGGCCTTAAACGAAGCGATCACGGATGTTTGATGATAGATCTTGTCGAGCGCGTTAAAGCGGTCAACCCACTCAAAGTCAGTGGGAAAGTGATCCAGGTTGTTGGCCTGGTCGTCGAAGGCTATTGCCCGACCGCGACTGTGGGAACCCTCTGTCAGATCATCCCCTTAGGTGCTGGCCTACCGGTTCCGGCCGAAGTAGTCGGCTTCCGAGATTCCCGCGCCCTGCTGATGCCCCTGGGGGATTTGCGCGGGTTGGGACCCGGCAGTTTAATCCAGGTTGTCCGTGATAGTGCCACCCTGCCAGTTGGTGATCATCTGCTAGGTCGGGTTCTTGATGCTCTCGGGCAACCGCTTGATGAGATGCCTTTAGCCTCCTGTGAGTTGGAATGTCCTCTCTATGCTTTGCCACCCAGTCCGATGGCACGCAAACCGATAGCTCAGCCGCTTGATCTTGGCGTGCGGGCCATCAATGGTTTGTTGACCTGCGGGTTGGGACAGCGGATGGGAATTATGGCCGGGTCCGGAGTCGGTAAAAGTGTCTTGCTCGGGATGATGGCCAAACATACGCAAGCTGATGTCAATGTTATTGCTCTGATCGGAGAACGTGGCCGTGAAGTGCGTGAATTTATCGAGCGTGATCTCGGACCAGAAGGTTTGGCCCGTTCAGTTGTCATTACGGCAACCTCAGATCAGTCGCCATTACTGCGAATGCGTGGGGCCTTTGTCGCGACAACGATTGCCGAATATTTCTGTGCTCAGGGGAAAAATGTTCTGCTGCTGATGGATTCCGTAACCCGCTTTGCCATGGCAATGCGCGAAGTCGGTTTGGCTATCGGTGAGCCCCCAACGACCAAAGGATATACCCCATCAGTATTTGCCACCTTACCGAAGTTGCTGGAACGCGCTGGAAGTTTCAAGGGCAAAGGCAGTATCACCGGTCTCTATACGGTTCTGGTTGAAGGGGATGATATGAACGAACCGGTCGCTGATTCAGTCCGGTCGATTCTCGATGGGCACATTGTCCTCTCCCGCGATCTGGCGGCCCGTAATCATTACCCTTCGATTGATATTCTCAATTCTGCCAGTCGGGTCATGCGCGATATTATCAGCCCCGAACACTTACAGCTGAACGGCCGGGTGCGGGAAATCATGGCAACCCATAAAGAGGCTGAAGACCTGATTAATATCGGTGCTTATGTCGCCGGGAGCAACGGCAAAATTGACTACGCGATTTCCCAGATTGAAGCGATATCTGAATTCCTCCAGCAGGGGATGAATGACGCGGTCGGTTTGGACCATACGGTTGAAAGTCTGATGACATTGCTGCAGGACCGCAGGCAGGCGACAAGGTAATCTATGGCCGGAAAATTCAAACTGCAGTCAGTGCTTAATTACCGCCAGGCGCTGGAAGATAAGGCGCAACAGGTTTTAACTGCCAGCCAGCAAAAGCGCGCAGAACTGGAAGAACAGTTAGCTCAGCAGAAAACTTCGTTGCAGCAGCATGATTGCGAACTAAAACAACGCCAACAGGATGGTTTGACGATTGCGGAGATTGACCTCTTTGAATCCCAGATTCACCATTGTCGCCGTTTGATGACAGAACTTCGGGATCATTTGGAGCAGATCGACCAGCGGATTGTTTGTGAAAGAGAAGCATTACTGCAGGCTGCGCGTGAACATCAGGTTATGGAAAAGTTGAAGGAAAAACAAGAGGCGGAATACCGTCTGGAACTCTCCCGTAAAGAGCGGGCCGAGCTGGATGAAATAAGCCTTCGTAACAAAGGGGAAAGCTCATGAAGTTGAGAGTTCTTTTGCTGGTTATCACTTTGATGTTTTCTTGTGGAATGCTCTATGCGGCACCCACTGGATTGGTCGATGAAGAGCAGATCTCATCGGTAGAGGAACGCCGCATCCTGGTGTCCATTGAAGATGAATACGCCAAACTGGATGAACGTGAAGCTAAAATTGACAACCGGGAAATGGAACTAAAGACCCTGGAGTCAGAAGTCGATAAGAAGCTCGCGGCCATGCAAAAGCTGCGTAATGAACTAGTGAAATTGCTTGATCGTAAAGCAGCAGAAGAGGGCGAACGTATCGGGGAACTGAGCCGGATTTATGAAAAGATGAACCCGCAGAAAGCTTCCTTGTTGATTAAAGAATTGGATTATCAATTGGCTGTTGATCTGCTGCTGGGCATCAAGAAAAAGACGGCTGGCAAGATTCTCGATAACCTCGATACTGAAACCGCAACAGAACTGAGTAAGGCTTTTACCGAAATACCGGTGAAGGATAAATCGGGTTATTAAACCCGCCAATAACAAAATACTACAGGAAAGGAGGTGAAACAGATGCATGCATTAGCAATGATTGACAGGGCTCCCCAGTCCGCAGAAATTGTTCCGACAGCTAAAACTGCCGAAAAATCAGATCAGCAATTCGGCAAAGTACTTAATGAAAAGCAGCAATCTCAGCCGGTTCCGGAAGAAAGACAGACTGAAAAGCAGGCTGAAATGTCTCAAAAAGAACAAACTGTCCGACAGC
>JAPHSA010000267.1 GCA_026193235.1 Deltaproteobacteria bacterium
GACCACTCCACGTCCGGGGATTGGCGCAACGATACGGATAGAAACCGCCTGTAACGCCATGGCCAGATCGTCCTGGAGACCAGCTATTTTATTGACCTTAACACCGGGTGCCGGAGCAAATTCATACATGGTGACGACCGGTCCGGGTTTGACCTCGACCACATCACCCTCGACGCCGAAATCGAGCAGCTTTTTTTCGAGAATACGTGCTGCCATGGTCAGGCTGTCGCGGTCGATCGCTTTTGGCTCGCCGCCTTCATGGTCAAGCAAAGAGGCAATCGGCATGTGATAGGTACCGCTTGGCTCCAGAAAAGAAAAGACCACCTGATTCTCTTCGTCGGGTGATTTCTGTTTCTTCTTTTCTTTATTTGTTTTTGCAGGATTAAGTTGCCTGGGTTCCGGGGGAATAATCGTCGGAGAATTGATCTCCAGGATTTTTTTCTCTTTCAGACGCAGTTCTCTTCTGGCATATCTGGCCTCGCGGCGGGATTCCATCCGGCGTCCGAAACGTTCGAGTATACCCTCGAAAAACAGCACCAGGGAAAAACGGGTTGAAAGGATCAGCGAGACCAGGAAAAAAACGATCAGCACAATGGCTGCGCCACTGGTGTTGAAATAACCCTTTAGCAGTTCGACAAGAACCCGGCCGATAGCACCGCCAGCCTCGTTGATCTGATTGCCAAACAGGGGCACAACGGTGAACTTGAGAGCCAGCAGCCCGCCCAGGGTAATTTGTAGCAGTAAAAAAGCGATCAAGCGAATCAGGCGGAAATGCACTTCACGAAACTTGAGCCAGCGCCAGGCCAGATGGAGGCAACCCAGTGGCCAGAGGAGAGCGGTTAAGCCGAAGGCCTGATAAAGCAGGTCGGAAAGGTGCGCACCGAAGACTCCGATGAGATTGTTTATCTGTTGGGGGTCGAGGTTGTTGTTGAAAGAGGGATCATCGTTGCTGTAGCTCCCCAGACAGATGAGGAGAAAAATCCCCAAGGCCAGCCAGATCAGACCGAGGATTTCCTTGCGCATTCGATGTTCAGTGGGAACTTCAGGGATGTCTTTACTCATAAGCTGGTTATCTTTTCAATTTATCTCGAAATATTTAATCGCTTCAGATCCATAACCCAAATAAACATTCTCACCACAGAGTCCTTTTCTCAGCATCTTCAGTGGTAATTTAGTCACTAATCCAGGATCACTGGCTCAGCAGAGAATACCCGATTATGCTGCCGCCGACCAGTAAACAATAGATGGCAAAGCCGATCAAGCGTTTGCGCCGTACCACATCCATCAGGCAGCGGATGGCAAAGAGGCCGCTGATAAAAGCGATGACAGCACCCAGGCCATAGGCCGGCAATTCGGCGGTGGCCACATGCTGAAGATCCTTGAGTGACAACAGCAAAGCTCCGCCGATCGCCGGCAGGGCCAATAAAAAAGAAAAGCGTGCAGCCGCTTCACCGTCGACGCCGCGTAAAAGCAGAAAAGAAATGGTCGAACCGGAGCGGGAGATGCCTGGAATAATAGCCAGTCCTTGCACAATGCCAACGAGAAAGGCATCAGTGTTGTTGATCTGCTCCAGTGAGCGGCCATCCTTTCGGATTTTTTCCGCCAGAGTCAGCAGCGTCGCCGTGACCAGCAACATAAAACCGATCAACAGCAGGTTATCAAACAGGCCGGCAAAGAAATCCTTGCCACTGAAACCGATAATGGCCGTCGGGATAGAGCCAAGAATGAGCATATGAAGAATATGGCGATCATGATGAGTTTGATCCTTTGGGCGGAAATAACAGTTCAACAGCTTCCAGATATCTGTGCGGAAGTAAATGACCACCGCCAGGGTTGTTGCCGCATGCAGCAAAACATCAAACAGCAATCCCGGTTGCTCAAAGCCCGGAAGAAAATGTTGGGCGATGGCCAGGTGTCCAGAAGATGAAACTGGCAGAAACTCAGTTAAACCCTGGATCAGACCGAGCAAACAGGCGGAGAATGTGTTCATATCAGGTTAACCTTGCAAGGAGACAGTTGCATTTAAAGTTGCAGAATCAGCGGTAGGATGAGAGGTCTTCGGGCAATGCGTTTATTAAAACAGCGGCGCAAGACTTTACGCACCTCAACGCGGAGTTCTTCCCAGTCGCTGAGCATTTCCTGACTGTGTTCTGTCAACAGGTCACGCACGGCCTGCTTCGCTTCCGCGAGCAGGGTTTCGCTCTCGAGATTGTCTTCCGGGACAAAGCCCTTGGTGAAAATTTCCGGGCCTTGAACGATGGCACCCGTAGACTGATTGATGGCGAGCATCAGAATGACCAGACCATGATTGGCCAAATGGCGACGATCGCGGATTTCCATGGTGCCGACATCGCCAACCCCTTTACCGTCGACGAAAACCCGACCGGTTTCAAAAGATTCGCCCAGTTGGAATTGATCTGTTCCCACATGCAAGCATTGGCCATTTCCGAGAACCAGGCTGTTCTCCGGTTTCAATCCCATAGCAATGGCTAATTGGCGATGCTTGACCAGATGGCGATATTCACCATGGACAGGAACAAAATATTTTGGTTTGACCAGATTATGGACCAGTTTCAACTCTTCGCGGCTGGCATGGCCGGAGACATGAATTTCGCTGGTTTTTTCATAAATAACTTCGGCGCCACGGCGGTAGAGGTTGTTGATCAGGTCGCTGATCGCCTTTTCATTGCCGGGGATGAATTTTGACGACAGAATCACGGTGTCGCCGGGTTCCAATTCGATCTGTTTATGATCTCCCAGAGCAATCCGCATTAGTGCACTCAGGGGTTCGCCCTGGCTGCCGGTCGTGATAATCAGTACCTGTTCCGCCGGAAGCTCGCGCAGCTCCCGCAGGTCAATAAACTGTTCTTCGGAAATGCGCAGGTATCCCAGTTCGCGGGCAATGGCTATGTTGCTGATCATACTGCGGCCGTTAATCAGCAGTTTGCGTCCAGCGAGCAGGGCGGCATCGGCAATCTGTTGAATGCGGTGAATATTGGAGGAAAAAGTGGCCACCACCACCCGTTGTGAACATTTAGGAATCAATTCTTCCAGCACCTTGCCGACGGTTCTTTCCGACAGCGTATAGCCCTCATTTTCAACATTTGTGGAATCGGCCAATAGCAGCAGAACCCCTTCCTGCCCCAGCTCTGCCAGCCGCGCCAGGTCGGTATTTTCACCATCAACCGGGGTCTGGTCGATTTTAAAGTCGCCCGTATGGATGATGGTTCCCAGTGGGGTTTTGATCGCCAGTCCGACACCATCAACGATCGAATGGGCTGCGCGGTAGGGTTCAACTTTAAAAGGAAACAGATCAACCGTCTGGCGCGGCTTGATTTCTACCAATTCAACCCGCTGATCCAGCTCGAACTCTTTTAATTTGTTGCTCAGCAGGCCGAGGGTGAGTTTGGTCCCATAAATACGCGGTTCGCCGAGTTGCTCCCAGAGAAAGGGGATTGCTCCGATATGATCCTCGTGGCCGTGGGTCAGAACCAGCCCGACAATATCCTCCGTGCGTGCTTCCAGGGCGCTGACATCGGGCAACACCAGATCAATGCCGAACATATAGGCTTCAGGAAACATCAGGCCACAGTCGATCAGCAGGATTTTTCCAGCATACTCAATACCCAGCATGTTCATGCCGATTTCACCAAGCCCGCCAAAGGGGAACAGGCGGATATGTTCTGATGATTTAAACTGCATGCTGTGTTTCTCCTTCAAGGGTGCCGGCAATCTGGTCGTGGACCTTCCGGGTGAGCTGTCCAACCTCGCTGACTTTTAAGTTCCTGGTGGCCAGTGGCGGAAAGATGGTCAATGTCAATGGTCCAGAGCCGACCGCCCACTGGCCTTTCGGCTGGACCTGGTAGCTGCCGTTGATCGCGACAGGAATAACCGGTACCTCGGCTTTAGCGGCAATCAGCAGGGCACCTTTTTTGAATTCCTGAACCTTGCCATCTGGTGTGCGAGTCCCCTCGGGAAAAATGACCACCGAGGTTCCTGCTTTGATTTTTTGGGCCGCAAGGTTCAGGCTGTGCAATGCTTTATGCCGATCAGAGCGATCTATAGCAATATAGCCGCAGCGTTTCATCGCCAGCCCGAAAAAGGGTACCCGAAACAGCTCCTGCTTGGCCATCCAGCGAAATTGGATCGGTAGCCCGGCGTACAGTATGGGAATATCGAAATTGCTCTGGTGGTTGGAAACATAGATCGCCGGGCCCGTTGCCGGGATGTTTTCGGCGCCATTCACCTGTAATTTCAACCCTGCAAAAAGGAGACAGGTGCGACCCCACAATATTGCACAGGAATGGATTCTGTCTGCACTGATCAAGGACAGGGGCAGAGCCAGCAGTATGATGATCACCGACCAAAGAAAAAACAGAAAATAAAATAACAGCGTGCGCAGCACGAAAAACCCCTCCGTCATCAATTAAACATATAATTATACTTGCTAGCAGAGGAGTTCGTCAATCGATTCCGCAGAGGTTGCTCAAAGGTATGTCGAAATGGCAATGGCCGTGGCAGGTTTAAACAGTTGTCCAGAGAGTAGATTATCCCACTGGATTGCCACAAATATCATCGCTTGAAGGCTGTTCATCCAAGGCTGCTCTTACCGCTAAAGCCAATTGTCCAGCCTGAATCGGTTTGTTCAGGCAGGCTTTAGTCCCCACGTGCAGATAAATACCGTGTTCGCTGGCATCGGAGTTCTGGCTGAGAATATGCGTAACATTCATGGTTTCGGTGGTGGATGAAGTCTAATCAACGGAAAATGAGGGTTGTCTTTGTTGAGCGCTGCTTCAACTTCAGCTATGAATGTCGCACATTCTATTCCCAGAAACAGGCCATTCACTACGCTTAATTTCTGAATCCCGGTAGCGGTCAGCAGTTGAGCCCCGTCATCTTCCTGCATGAAGCGTTTCAGTTGCGCCGCTGCGATCTGAATCAATCCCTGAACGAAGTTGCCGGTTAGCGTCTCACGTCCCGCTGCCAGCCAGACCGTTTCCCAGGCTTCATGAGCTTCCCAGCAATAACCATAATTGAACAGGTCGACGCCGTAGAGATAGGGCTGACAGGTTGTCCAATCCTTGGGTGTAAAGGTTGGCAGGTCTTCCTCTTCCAGCCCGAAGGAATGGCCTTCGGGGTCATTGCGCGGATGGGGCAGGTCACCCTGAAAAGGAATATATCGATAGCGGGGAAAGGGTGCTGCCGTATAGCGCTCAGGCTGTAAAATATCAGGGGCATCCATGGCTTGACTGCAACTTATTTAAAAAAAGGGTGCTTCATCGCTGAGGCACCCTTTTTTGTCAGTGATTGTTCCTTATTAAGATCAAGCTCCACCATAAGAATGCAGGCCGGAGAGCACCAGATTAACACCGAGATAGCAGAACAGGGTCGCGGCAAAGCCGAAAATTGAGAGCCAGGCTGCACGGCGGCCAACCCATCCACGGGTGAATCGGGCATGGATAAAGGCGGCGTAGAGAAACCAGACGATCAGGCTCCAGGTCTCTTTCGGGTCCCAGCTCCAGTATGTTCCCCAGGCATAATTGGCCCAGGCAGCCCCGGTAATAATTCCCAGCGTCAGCAGCGGAAAGCCAATCATTATAGCTGTGTAATTGAGGTTATCAAGAACTTTTGTGGCGGGGAACATCCCCAGGACGCCGCCCATTGGCCCATCACCGGTGTGTTTTTCTTCCTTACCGATTTTGAGTAAATACATGATCGACACACCAAAGGCGACGGCAAACCCGGCATAACCGAGGAAGCAGGTGATGACATGATAAGTTAGCCAGTTACTCTGCAATGCGGGAACCAGCGGATCGATCGTCGAACTCAGGCTCATCTGTGCCCAGAGCATACTGAACAGGGCGATGGGAAGGACAAAAGCACCGATGGTGCGCTGCTTATATTTCCAGTCCATCAGCAGGTAAATCAACAGGATCGACCAGGCAAAAAAGACCACGGACTCATACAGGTTGGTCAGCGGTGCCCGGCCATCAGCACCGAGGATCTGGTAGGATTCATACCAGCGTAGCCCTAAGGCCGCTGTCTGGATCAGGAAGCCGGCCAACGAAGCCAGGGTGGCAACCAGGGCGACAGTCTTGTTCTTAGACGCGATATAGGCAAAAAACAGCACCATCGCGGCAAAATAGGCAACGGTTGTCAGGTTAAATAATTGTCCACTATCCATCAGTTATCCCTCCTTTTTCTGGAATTCATTTTTTACGCTGGTTTCAACTTTCTCTTGCAGTTCCTCAAAGGCCAGGGAAAATCCGGGCTGATTACGATGGGCATTTCCAGCAAGCAGAACCTTGGTTTTTTTGCCATCCTCTTCCAGGCAAACCCAGACACGTTTGTGCGAGAAGAAAAAAGCGCTGAGCGAACCAAAGACCATCAGGAAACAACCCAGCCAGACGATGTTGACCCCGGGGTCTTTGGCGACCTGGAGGCCGGTAAATTGCGGTTGTTCAAATCCGAGCAGGGCAAAATTGAAAACTCCGCCGCGCTTGACATCAAATTGAGGAAAATTCTGCCAGACAACAAATGGGGCCCCATTTTTACCATCGGGTGTTTTGATACGCATCTGCATGGCCGGGCCAAAATTACGGTCATTTTCGGTGAAGTTAGTCACAGCAAAAGAATAGCCATTGGGCAGGGGAACATTTTGTCCCTGCTGGGCTTTAACTTCCACAGTTTCTCCTGATGCGTTTTCTGTTGCCTTGACCTTGAAGAAGGCGCTCCCTGCGGGCCCGTAGCTGGACTGGTAAAAAGTGATGCCTTTGTAGGTCAAAGGATGATTGACTTCAATCCGTTTGCGCGCCATTTCCTGACCATTTTCCAGAATGACCAGATCACTATTATAGTCTTTGGGGCGATTGCTGTTCGGGTAGTAACTGACGTCGAAATCATCACAGCGTACGGTGAATCCAAGATCGATCGGCACTGTACCATTGCGTGACAGAACCTGGTCGATGGAACTGCCTTCGACGATATTAACATAAGCTTTATAGCCCCAGATATTGCCAATGATGGCTCCAGCCATGACGATGAGAATCGACAGGTGGGTGATGTAGGGACCGAGGCGGGAATAAATGCCTTTCTGCGCAAAGAGGTAGAGTTTCCCCTCTTTCTCTGTCAGCCGGGGTTTGCCAATCTCTTTTTTCAAGAGCGTCGAAACGCGATCAGCAACCTCTTGTTTTGAATCTTTGCTACTGAATTCAGCCGTATTGGTTGATCCTTTGAAGGTTCCGGGGCCGGCAACCAGCAGCGGTTCTTTGAAAAATTTCCAGACCCGGGGGAAGTTTTTAATGGAGCAGCAGATCAGGTTAACGCTGAACAGCGCCAGAATACCGATAAACCAACTGGAACTGTACATGTCGGTGAATTGCAACTTTTTGAACAGCTCATAGTTGGCCTGGCCATATTCACGGATATAATCTGCGGCAGGGGCATTCTGTTGGATCAGGGTGCCGATGATTGATGTCAACGCCAACAACAGTAGTAAAACGATCGTCAGCTTCAGGGAACAGAGAAAATCCCAGGTACGATCAGTGTAGCTTTTAGTTTTTTCAGTCAAAGTAGAAATCTCCTGTTTGTCATCTTCTGTGAGAATAGATGACAGATTTGGTCAATATAGCCAGCAGGGCCGGCTGCGGTCAACCAGTGGAACAGGTCGATTTCAATGCCGTAAGACGACAGAGCGAAGGTTGCTCAGGGATTGGAGGGAGCGGTGAGAAATATTTTTGTCAAACTGAGCTGATGTCAGATCAACATAGGTGAAACTCAAGGCCTCAGATATTTTTAATTGAGGAGAGAATGAGCGTGATTCATGGGCCAGATGGTACGAAATTTTTTGCTGATTCTGATATTCTGGTCCTCCCAGATCGCGCTGTTGAGGAGTCGTCTGATGGCAGGTTTTGATTTTGCAGCAGGGTACAGCTTCTGCCTGACTGATGACCAGATGGCAGGTGTTGACCCTCAGGGTCGGAGAATAAACCTGATGTTGTGGCAACAGGTTGGCAAACGCTGAAGACAAACTCCCACAAAAAAGCAGAAAAGCTGTCAGGATAAGCATTATTGTTAAATTGCTATGGGAATATCGATCAGTCACTCTTGATCCTCGTTAGGACTGGTTAGCCAGAATTTTACTCAACTTAAAGAGAAAAACTCTGCAAAGTAAATGCCTAGTAAACAAGTTTTTCGATGTTTTTGTAATTCTACTTCATGATGGCGTAGATATTCTAGTAAAAAACTAAAGATCAAGGGCTTTTAGCTGCTCCAATAATTCCTGTTGTTCATGGGTCAGGTTTTTAGGCACGGAGACTTCAATGATGGCATACAGGTCCCCAGCTGGTCTTTTCCCCGACGCTGCTACGCCATATCCCCGTAATCTGATCTTCTGTCCTGGCTGCATGCCAGCGGGAACTTTCACTCTTTTGGGTGTGTCCAGGGTTGGAACTTCAATCGCAGTCCCCAGACAGATGCCACTATAAGGGATCTCAGCTCTGACCTGAAGGTCGTGACCATCACGGGTGAAAATGGGATCCGGTTCGATGTCAATTTGCAGGAAAAGGTCTCCGGGAGGGCCCCCCGCAGGGTTTGTTCCACCCTTTCCGGCAACGCGGAGTTTCCCGCCTTTTTCAATCCCGGGCGGAATGCGGACGTTGATCTGTTCGACGCGGCCGTCACTGCGATAATCAACGCGCCGTTCGCCACCCTGAACAGCAAGGCGAAAAGGGATACTGATCTGCATCGAATAATCCTGGCCTTTGGCGGGTCGTCGGGGAGCCCGTCCACGGCTACCGCCGAAAAGCTGACTGAAGATGTCTTCGCCGCCGGAAGCACCAAAAATATCGCCGAAATTCATGTTGCGGAAAATATCTTCCTGGCTGAACCGCTGATGGAACCCGGCATCACCAAATTGGTCGTACTGCTTGCGCTTTTCCGCATCTGACAAGACCGCATAGGCTTCGGTGATTTTTTTGAATTGTTCTTCGGCTTTTGTGTCCCCCGGATTTTTGTCTGGATGATATTTCTGCGCCAACTTGCGGTATGATTTTTTTATTGTTGCGGCATCGGCGTTACGTTCAACACCGAGTATAGAGTAGTAATCTTTGGCCATTTTTAACTCCTGAGTCATGAATGCGCAAACACTATAGGAGCGGTTATTGCCAGCGTCAAGAGAAAGTCTAGCCGTTGGCTCAGCTGCTACCTTCACTTGACCTTCGCCAACTGGAGGTCTAGGATTTAGCATACCAACCTCTAGCCATGACAGGAATTTTCATGACCCGTATTGTAGTGATCGGCGCTGGTATCTCGGGACTTTCCACGGCCTATGCCATTGAGCAACTGGCCAAACAGGCCGAACTTGAGGTCGAAGTGCAGGTTGTCGAGAAAGAAGCGCGTACAGGAGGGAAAATCTGGTCAATCAAGGAAGATGGGTTCCTCTGTGAGTGGGGGCCGAACGGCTTCCTTGATAATAAACCGATGACCCTTGAACTCTGTCGTCAGTTACAGATTGATCCGCAGCTTTTGCGTTCGGATGATAACGCCCGGAAACGCTTTATCTATGCCGATCAGATTCTCCACAGCTTGCCGGAAAACGGGCCATCTTTCCTCAAGTCGAAACTGATTTCCTGGCCGGGGAAGTTTCGTCTGGCCGGGGAAATGCTAGTGCCGAAACGAACTGCTGAGGGTGACGAAACTCTGGCAGAATTCGGCCGTAGACGTCTCGGATCTGAAGCTTTGAACAAGCTGATATCACCGATGGTGTCAGGGATATTTGCCGGGGATCCCGAAACCATGAGTCTCAAGAGTTGCTTCCCGCGGATCAACGAACTGGAGCAGGAGTTTGGTGGACTGATTAAGGCCATGCTTAAATTGGCCAAAAAGAAACGTGCTGAAATCAAAGCCGGCAAGGCAGTCGCCAGTGCGGCTGGGCCTGGGGGTATTTTGACCTCTTTCAAAGACGGCATTCAGGAACTGACCGATGGGGTGGTTGAAGGATTATCTGGAAAGGTTCTGACCGGTCATGAAGTTCATAAAATTGAAAAGAAACAAACTGGATTTCTCGTTCATTTAGAGGGTGGAAAACAGCTGGAAGCGGAGATTGCCGTCACCGCTGCCCCTTCTTATGCGGTAGCCAATATGCTTGATGGCTTGAACGAAAGCTGCTCACGGGTTTTACGTGAAATCCCTTACGCGACTATGAACGTGATCTGTTTTGGCTATCAGAAAGAGCGCATTGCTCATGACCTGAACGGTTTTGGTTATCTGATTCCCAAAGCGGAGGGATGCAGTAC
>JAPHSA010000234.1 GCA_026193235.1 Deltaproteobacteria bacterium
CTTAGTTCATCAGAGAGATAAAACTGGTGTTTACGCTGGCAACTGACCATTTTGCTTATATCTGCGAGGATTTACATTTCTGCTTCATTCAGACCTGAAAAGACTCCGCCAGCTTTTTTGATGTACCAGAGTTTCTGTTCCATTTGCTCCCCACTGATCTCGATTAACTCCGAATAATCATATCAGCATCCACAAGAACGGCAAGGTAAAAGCGGAGAGATATTGAGCCGATAGTTTTTAGAGATTGTATCCCAACTTATAGTTCTTCGCGAAAATCCGGTATAAGAATATGTGGGAAAAACTTGGTAGCTGTTGCTGCTCAGGGTGCTCAGGTTGGATGACCCACAAGGGTCAACAAGGTTGTGTTTTGGGACTGATAGCGCTAATGTTGACTAAATTGTTCGTATTTAGTTTTTGAGTTTACCCTCCTGTGATGAGGCTAAGCCGACTGAAAAATTTCTAAGGGCAATTGTATATGCGGACCGCTGAAATTTTGAATGGTCAACAGGTCGGCATCTCTGAATAGTTCCTACCTTGTCTGCCGTGGTAACGGATTATCAGCGAATGACTTTCAACCCTAATAACGGAGATTTCTAGCATGGAATACTACCTCCCCGTTTTCGCTGGCGTCGTTGCCCTGGTATCGGTTCTCCTCGCACCCAAAGCTGAAAGTGCTGGGGCATTTTTTCAGGGTCTCAGCGCAACCGGACGCCAGCCTGGGTTGATCACCCTCACCTTTTCCCAGGTCACCACCTGGATTTTTGCCCGCTCGCTGATGAACGCTGCAATTCTCGGTTTCTACTACGGTATCTGGGGTTCGCTGGCTTACGCATTCTACTATTTTTCGTTTCTGACCGGCGGGAAAATCGTCGACAGCCTGCGTTTTGACCATGGGTTCAATAGTGTTCAGGATTTCCTGCGCGCTCGCTTCGGGCGTTGGGGGACCGGTTGTTACAATTTTGTCATCGGCATTCGATTGATCAGCGAGGTCTTCGCTAACCTTCTGGTCATCGGCATCCTCTTCGGTGTTGCCGGAAGCAACGTCTATACGCTGACGATTCTCGGGTTTTCGGCCATCACCCTATTCTATTCGATGCTCGGTGGTTTACGGGCCTCGCTTCGCACTGACGTTTTTCAGATGGTCATTTTTCTTGGCACCCTGCTGCTGTTGATTGCCCTGGTGACCTTCAGTCAGAATGTGTCCCTGAGCGATCTCGGTTTCAAGTCCTTTGTTTTTGATCAACCCGGTCCGGTCCTGATGTTGGTAGCGCTGCTGCAGATCTGGAGCTACCCGATGCATGATCCGGTGATGATGGACCGCGGGTTTCTTGCTGACCGGAAGACCACGCGCAGAAGTTTTCTGCATGCCGCCTGGATCAGTGTCATCTGCATCCTCGCCTTCGGTTGTCTTGGCGTTATCGCCGGCGCTCATGCAGTCAATGGGGCCTCTATGAACGAGACCCTGATGCAACTGCTGGGAACGATACCGATGATGCTATTTAACTCTGCGTTGGTTATTTCAGCCATGTCGACCCTCGACAGCACCCTGTCGAGCTCAGCTAAACTGCTGGCGGTCGATATGGGAGTCATGAAGATGAGTTTACGTAATGGCCGCGCAGTGATGGCCGCCTTCATGCTGTTCGGTCTGCTCCTGGTTTTCTGGGGAAATCAAGATCTGTTCAGCGCGGTGGCCGTCAGCGGTACGGCTTCACTCTATCTGGCGCCGGTGATCTTCTTCTCGCTCTGGGGCAAACGCAAAAATATTCCCGTCTGGAGCTACCTCCTGAGTTTCGCTCTGGCCCTGTCCGCCGCGCTGCTCTACTTCACCGAGTCGAGCGGTTACAGCCAGCTGCTTGGAGATGCGCACAAGTACACCAAGCTCCTCTATCTGACTATCGCCGTGCTCGGTATAGGCTGCCTCGGTTTCTGGCTCGGTGGCAAAACTACGGCCAAGCCCACTGAAAAAATTTCATCAACATGAGCGAATTTGACGAATGTTTAAACCTTGGCCAGCTTTCCGGGCCGGTACTGGTTTTTGGTGGGCCATACAGTAACCTCACGGCCACGCAGGCCATGATGGAGCGTGCTAAAGAACTCGACATTCAGCCAGAGCGGGTTATCTGTAGCGGTGATCTGATTGCTTATTGCGCTGAGCCGCAAGAGACTTTGCAACTGATTCGTGATTGGGGTGTTGCGGTGGTACAGGGCAACTGCGAAGAGTCGCTCGGAGCAGATGCCCCTGATTGCGGTTGCGGCTTTGAAGAGGGCACCGCCTGTTCACTGCTCGCGGTAGACTGGTACCAGTATGCCAGCCAGAAGATCACGAACGCCGATCGAGCCTGGATGCGCAACCTGCCTCGGTCCCTAGATTTTGAGCTCGCCGGCCGCAGGATCAAAATCGTTCACGGGGGAGTCCAGCAGATCAATCGCTTCATCTTTCCCTCAACGGCAGAGGCAGTGAAGCGCGAAGAGTTGGATTTCGCCGGCGGTGACATCCTCATCGGCGGCCACAGCGGTATCCCCTCTGGTCAAAAACTTGATAATCGCGCCTGGCTCAACGCTGGAGTTATCGGCCTTCCTGCTAACGATGGAACTCAAGATGGCTGGTACCTGCTGATCACACCGGAGGAAGAGCGCGTCCGTTTCAGCTGGCGGCGGCTGAGTTATGCGGCTGAACAGACGCAGCAAAAAATGTACGCTGCAGGGCTAAAATCCGGTTACGCTGACAGCCTGATCAGTGGTCTCTGGCCCAGTATGGATGTTCTGCCCGCAGCTGAGCGGGCGCAATGTGGACAACGCATTGAGTTGGCCGACCTTGTTCTCTGAGGGCGCTCAGAGAACCCATTAAGGTGGGATGATTCGTAGGAGTGAAATAATGGAATATTTGCGGGTTACCGCCGTGAATTTCAAGACGGAAGACTTGTTTGAAGTTGTCCTGGAAGCTGGCGATGTAACCTTTGAACCCGGCAACTGCGTGGCAATCTTCAGCGCTGAAGATGAGTCGCGACCATATAGTATTTCCTCTGGTATTGATGAGGATGTGCTGCGCTTTTTGGTTCGGTCCGTTCCGGACGGCTCCGTGAGCCGTTGGCTGGCGCAGCGAAAACCGGGCGATGAAGTACGGGTCAGTGCACCGTTCGGTTGGTTTCGACCGGGGCATGCGGCGCCGGGACAGGATTCCGTCTTTATCGCCACTGGAACCGGCATCGCCCCGTTTCTCAGTTATCTACGCAGTGCACCGGAACGTCCACCGCTTGCCTGTCTTTATGGTGTAAGTCTGGCAGATGAGGCTTTCGCACTGGACGAACTCGAGGCCCTCCCGAATTTTCAACTGGCGGTCTCACGAGAAGTAGCGGACAGAGCCTTTTATGGTCGTGTCACCGGACAACTTGAAAGTCTGCCACTGAGGTCGAATATCCAGTTCTATCTTTGTGGCCTTGATGTCATGATTGATGAGGTGAGCGGCTGGCTTGAGCAACATAGTATCGACTACACACAAATCCACAGAGAGGTGTTTTTCTATGCTGATGAAACTTGATGAAAACTGGCTGTTCACCAGTAAAGGCGACAACCGCGGCTACATTCAGCCGCAAGCCCTTCAGGAGCTGTGGTTTCATACGGGAACCTCGTGCAATCTCCGCTGTCCCTTCTGTCTTGAAGGCTCCAAGCCCGGTGATGACCGCCTGGAGTTTATTACTCGGGAGGATGCCAAGCTGTTCATCGATGAAGCTGTCGAGCTGGGAGTCAATAAACTCTCCTTCACCGGAGGAGAACCGTTCGTCAACCCGCAGTTCATCTCGATTCTCGATTATGCACTGAATTTCAAGCCTTGTCTGGTTTTGACCAATGCGACCGAACCATTGATGAATCAGTTCGCCGCGGTGATTCCGTTCAAAAACAAACCAAATGCACTCAGTTTTCGGATCAGTCTGGATCACCCGGATCCTGAGAAGCACGATGAATCGCGCGGCAAAGGGAACTTCAAGAAGGCTCTTGATACCCTTGGGCGGCTGCATCGTGAAGGTTTTGGCGTCTCCATCGCTCGTCTCATGTTGTCAGGTGAGGACAGCGCAGCGGTCGATAAAGCGTACACGCATTTTTTTCGCGCAGCCGGTGTGCCGACTGATATCACGATCATCAAGTTTCCAGATTTCCTTAAGCCAGGATCGATACCGGAGGTCCCTGAAATTACCGAGAGTTGCATGACGGACTATCTGTCCGCGCAACAGCGGGACGACTTCATGTGCAATTTCAGCAAGATGATCGTCAAGCAAGATGGTAAGTGTGGAGTCTATGCCTGCACGCTGGTTGACGATGACAGTGATTACAATCTTGGCAGTACATTGCAGGAGTCTATGTCTGTGCGTGTCATGCTCAAGCACCATCGGTGTTATTCCTGTTTTGCCTGTGGCGCCAGTTGCTCAGAATGAAACAGCAGTCACCCAATAATGATTGAACCCCTTCTTAGATA
>JAPHSA010000024.1 GCA_026193235.1 Deltaproteobacteria bacterium
CTGGTCACCTGGCGGGAAGTCGGATTTAATGCCGCACTGTTCCGGCCGGATTACGATCGTTATCACTCCCTTCCTGACTGGGCGCGCGAATCACTGGCCAAACATCGTGTCGACCCGAGGAACTATATTTACCGCTTTGAACAGTTCGAACAAGCTCAGACCCATGACCCGCTCTGGAACGCCGCGCAGAATCAGTTACTTTGCGAAGGGCGAATCCACAACTACCTGCGCATGCTCTGGGGGAAGAAAATTCTCGAGTGGAGTCCGGATGCCGAAACCGCTCTGCAGACTATGCTTAAGCTCAACGACAAGTATGCACTCGACGGCCGCGATCCTAACTCGATTAGTGGCATCTTCTGGTGTTTGGGTCGTTACGACCGTGCCTGGGGACCAGAGCGACCGATTTTCGGTAAGATACGCTACATGACTTCGGAGAACACCGCCCGCAAGTTCTCAGTCAAAAAGTATCTGCAGCGCTATGCTGCAGATACTGAGACCTAAACATATACCTTGGGGTGCGTCACCGAAGCCTGTTTCCCTCAAGAATAAACAAGCCCTGTTATTCACATGAAGAACGAAGTATTGTTCATTTTATGCACAGAGAATTCAACCTGGTTACAAAATGTACCTTTCAGGCCCCAGCAAAAGCCGTCTGGGATGTCACGGTCAACGTCAACGCATATCCGGAATGGTGGCCATGTATCAACAATACCGTCATTGAGGGGGGCGAGCCCAGGCTCCAGGAGAACTCGAAGATTCATTACCGGATCAAGGGTTTTCTGCCACATTCACTGCAGTTCCAGACCCAGGTCACCCGCTGTATCCCTTTTTCCCGCATCGAAATGACCGTCAGTGGCGACCTTCAAGGCACCGGTATCTCTTTACTGGAAGAACATAACGGCATCACCCTGGCCAGCTTCCACTGGAATGTTGTCCTGATTCCCCCTGTGCTCAATCACTTGAGTCAATGGCAACTTTTCCATAAGCTTTTTGTCTGGAATCATGATTTCGCCATGAGGTATGCCGTTAAAAACATGCGCCAGCGAGTACATCATGCCACTCTTTAGGCTGGCTCTGATTCTTTGGCTGTTTCTTTCCCCGGCCATGGCAGCTGACAACCTCCTCCAACAGGCTGATGAACAATTTCAGGCAATCTCAACGTATGCCACCACCCTGCGTTCCTATGGGGAGTCAGAACAGATCATCACCTATCGCTATAAAAAACCGGGATACGTGCGTATGGATTTCGTCAAGCCCCACAAAGGTGCGGCCCTTGTCTATAGACCGGATACCGGTAAAGTGCAATTACGCCCGTTCGGTTTCAGCAAATCGCTGACCCTCACCATGAAACCAACGGCAAAACTGGTCCGCAGTCCGACGGGCCGCCGTGTGGACAAATCCGACATTGGTGTTTTACTGAAAAATGCACAGCAACTTGCTCAGTTCGGCTCCCTGAACGTCCTGCGCGAAGAAACTGTGCGGCACAATGACATGGTTGTGCTGGAGATTACCGGGAAGGAAGCTTTTCTCGTCGATGGGGTTCACCGCTACCTGTTATGGCTGGATAAACGGTTGAAACTCCCCAGGATTGTCGAATCATACGATAATGATAATCAGTTGATAGAAGGCCTGTTCCTTGATGACCTGAGTATTAACCTGAACTTTGCTGAAATTTTCAGCCTTTAGTCAATTGCACCTCTTACTGCAACGGCCAGAATGACGGCATTGTTTCATCACATTCACTATTCTTGCGGTAACGGAATAAACTCCGTCTCGCCTGGAACCCTGGGGAATTTCTTTTCCCGCCAATCCTGCTTGGCCTGCTCTATCAACTCCTTGCGGCTGGAGACCAGGTTCCACCAGACGGTCCTCTTACCGAGTTTTTTGCCGCCGATGATGACCAGTCGGGTCGGCTCGGTTGCTTCAAACTCAACGGCGGGACTCTTATCAAAAATAGCCATTTGGTGCTGTTTCAGCTCGGTCCCCTGCACGGTCAGCTTGCCGGAGACAACGTACACCGCGCGCTCTTTGATATGTTCCGGCAGCGCAACCCGGCCACCCGGTTCAAGCAGCACTTCTGCATACAGGGTCGACGAATGGGTTTTAACCGCCGACTTGACGCCGAAGGCTTCACCGATCAGCACCCGAATTTTCATTTTCTCATGTTCGACCAACGGTAGTGAACTCTCCCCATAATGAGTAAAGAATGGTTCGCACTCTTGCTCCTCTTCCGGCAGCGCCAACCAAAGCTGTAAGGCTTCCAGGGTATGTCCCTGCCGGCGCAGTTCTAGCCCGGTCCGTTCCGAGTGAACGATCCCCTTCCCTGCAGTCATCCAGTTGATTTCGTTCGGCCGGATCGGCTGCACATGACCGAGGTTGTCACGATGCAGGATCTCACCCGAAAAGACATAGGTGACGGTCGCAAGTCCGATATGCGGATGTGGCCGCACGTCGATCCCAGTACCCGGGGGGAAGACCGCCGGTCCGAGGTGGTCAAAGAAAATAAATGGTCCGACGCTCGCCAGCTCCTTGCTTGGCAGGAATCTCCGCACGCTGAAACCGCCCAGATCACGCTCGACAGGTTCGAGCAGACGATTGATGGCCGTGCATTGGCCCAGTGAACTCTGCTTGCAGGATGTCTCTTTGGCAATAAGATCACTCATAACTTCTCCATCTTTTTGTGGTGAGCAAAATATTCTGACTTACAGTTTAGCAGATGAAAAAAAGTGGTAAACGTTAATCACCGTGGGAAAATTAAGACAAATATTGTTATACTTCGGAATAAACCTTTCTGCAACATCAGCTGAACATTGAAGGAGAGAGCGATGAAACTTTTCAGCAGCTACCCGCTTGGAGATATTGAACTGAATAATCGTCTGGTGATGGCACCAATGACCCGTTGTCGAGCCCTAGGCAACACCGCCAATCCGTTGATGGCCGAGTATTATCGCCAACGGGCAAATGCCGGCGTGATTATCACTGAAGGCACCTCTCCGTCGCCAAACGGCCTCGGGTACGCTCGCATTCCGGGGCTGTTTAATCAGGCCCAGGCAAAGGACTGGCAACAGGTGACTAATGCCGTCCACAATGCCGGTGGCAAGATCTATATCCAGCTGATGCATACGGGCCGGGTCAGCCACCGAATTAACCTGCCGGAAAGGGCAGAGGTTTTAGCCCCATCTGCGGTTCCTTTTTCTGGAGATATGTGGACCGACGAAAAGGGGCTGCTGCCCTGCAGCGAACCGCGGGCGATGACCACCGAAGAGGTTAAAATGACGCTCGACGAGTACGTGCAGTCAGCAAAGTTGGCTATTGAGGCTGGCTTCGACGGGGTCGAACTGCACAGCGCCAACGGCTATCTGCTCAACCAGTTTCTCGACCCGGCGACCAACCAGCGACAGGATAGTTATGGAGGCAGCCTGGAAAACCGCAACCGTTTCGTCCTCGAAGTGGCACAGGCGGTGACTCGGGAAATCGGTGCGACAAAAACCGGAATCCGCATATCACCACATGGCTCTTTCAACGATATGAGTGAGTACCCGAAACTGCCGGAACAATATGGCTTGCTGGCAACCGACCTCGGTGCGCTGCAATTAGCCTATCTCCACCTGGTCGACCATTCGGCACTGGGACAAGCCAAACCTCTGGCGGCAACAACCGAAAAGGTACGTAAGAACTTCCGCTCAGCCGGGGGCGGCGCGATCATCCTTTCTGGAGGCTACGACAAACAACGGGCGGAAGCTGACCTGCAAAACGGAACTGCCGACCTGATTGCTTTTGGGCGGCCCTATATCTCCAACCCGGATCTGAGTGAGCGGTTACTACAAGATGCTGTGTTAGCAGTTCCAGACGATAGCAGCTTCTATCTTGCGGGCGAAGAAGGATACACCGATTATCCAACTTTGTAGCAGGAGTAAATGACTACAATTCGGCGTACGGGTCGGTTAATAAGTTTTTTTGATCACCAGCACAATCTCACCGACGCGGAAGCCGAATTTTCGCATTTCCGACTCGTTGATCAAAATATCTGGCTGCACCAGGTACATGCGGTCGTCGATGGTCAGATCGATGCTGCCATCGCCGTAGGCGACCCGCAGCACGTAGTCGAGAAACATGCTGTTGCCGGCCACTTCGGCAACGCCTTCGCCCACCACATCCCCGGCGGTTCCGATGTAGCGGCCGTCCGGCTGTTTGGTCAGGGTCCAGACCCGGCGTTGTTTTTCACCATCATCAAAGACAAAATCCTCTTCGAGGGTGCCGACCGGCCCCTCCCAGTAGGCTTTGATATCGGCGTTGAAGTAGCGGATGACTTTGCCGCCGCCATTTTTCACCACGCCGTGCGCGGTCAGCTGACCGGAGAAAAAGTCTTCCAGGCGCAGCTCGGGCGTTCGGTCGGCGTAATCGGTGACCGTGACCGAGCCGCAGCCGGAGATGAGCAGAACCGCCGTCAGACAGCTGATCAGTAAAGCGAATCGCTTATTCATGGCAGATCCTTTCAGGATGCTTTTTCAGGGTGCAACCTCAATCGGTTTCCAGAGTGCCGACCGCAGTGAACTGGCCATCAACTCCACGCCGCAGCACCACAAGCTCACCGGAACTGGGGTAGACGCCGCTGAACGCGGTGATATTGACCTGATGGCTAACCAGCACCAATGGCTGTGACAGCTCCTGCTGCGCCAGCCATTCTCCCAACTGCCGGGTCTGCTCTGCTTCACGGTGGAAAGCCCGGAAAAAAGAATTGATGATCGGCTGCTCGGTGACCGGGCCAAGCTCGAGCAATCGAGCGGTTTCCAGGCAGCGGCACCACTGGCTGGAGTAGACGCGCGCCGCGTCGATGCCGTTATTGCGGAACAGCGCGCCGATCCGTCGCGCCTGTTCCCGTCCCGTTTCCGAGAGGTTGCGCTGGGTCGAACAGTCATCAACCTTGAATCCGGCCGGATCGCCGGTGCCCGGCGCCAGTGCATGGCGTAAAAGAACGACATGCTCACCGGAACGGAGCGCCAACCAGATGTCATTCTCATCGGCGGCGCTGGCCGGCAAAGCAGCTAACAGCAAACTGATGACCAGCAGAAGCAGGATTTTGGGCCGTTTGTTCATGGTGACCTCCGTTGTCGGTGTTGCTCAGCTCCCCAGGAGCTGATCTCGGAAGCTTTCACTGATCGGCGTTGGGCCGATCCAGATCCCGAAGTAAGCGACGGCGAAGTCATGCCCGCTGACGCTGCCGAGGGGGGTGCCGTTAAGCCGCAGCTCGGTGCCGATGGTCGGGTGGTAGACCAGGCTGTAACGATCGCCGGGGCGGATATCGCGGAACAGCTGATAGAATTGGTTCAGCCGCTCGGCGAGGGCCTGGTACTGTTCCGGTGGCAGGTTGTCGCGCAGCAGCTTATCTGACGAGCTGGAAAAATCATCCGCTTTAAAGTTCCGCAAATAGGAAATTTCCAGCAGCTTCGGCACATCCTCGGTCCAACGGGAACCGGATTGGCCGTCCGGCAGGTAAAAGGCGCCGACATAGACATCGAAAAAGATCGCCCAGGTCAGCAGCGCCGCGCCGTTTAGCTGTAGCTCGGTGTCGACCACCTGGCGCTGTTGTTCGAAGCTCACCCCTTCGATCTCCACGCTGGCAAAGCCGTGAGCCGGGAGCAGCAGGAAAGCCAACAGAAAAATGAATTTACGCATAATCTGACCTCTTAAGAATCCCTCGATAGTGTCCATCCGGTGGGCCGATCCGGCTGCTCAGCCAGGCCAGCAGCGGCACCACCAATGCCCAGATCAGGGCCAGAATCAGCAGACTTTGGATCGGGTTCGGGCCGAATTCAGCGGCGCCGAGGCGAATCCCGCCACCGTAAGCCAGCGGCCCACCGATCAAACCGAACAGCACCGCCACCAGGGGCCGACCGACCAACCAGCCGAGGGCGTAATGAAACAGGGTGGCGAACTGGGCCCAGATCACGAACACCCAGAGCGGTACCCAGAGCCCGAGCGCGTCCGGTTTGAAGCTGAACACGCCAAAAGCCTGCTGACTGCTGTCAACCACCACGCCGAGCAGAATCGCCAATCCGATCATTCGGAGTTCAGCGCTGCGCTCACTGGCCTGCCAGAGATGCACCAGCACCAGCAGTACTGCCAGCCCAGCTCCGAGTAGCGGATAGCCCCAGGCGGCACCGAGGACACAGCAGGCCCAGCCCAGCTCATAGAGGATGGCGTTGACGATCTTGCTGATACCTGGTGACATTCCGATCCTTTCAGCCTCTCCCCGGCTTCTCTAGCACCAGCTGGGCCAGATCGATGACCCGTGCGTTGAAGCCGGCCTGACAGTAGGCGAAATAGTAATCCCACTTACGCAGGAAGTTCTCATCGTAGCCAAGCTCCAGAATCTGTTGTTTTTTCTCCAGGAGTCTCTGTCGCCAGAGATCCAGGGTTTGTGCATAGTCCTGGGCATAATTATCCAGACGATCAATATGCAGAGTCGAATCAGCCGCCATCGCCTTGGCCAGGGCGCCAACCGACGGCAAGTGACCACCGGGGAAGATATGCTTACGGATCCAGTCGGAGCTGAAACGGTAGGCGTTGTATTTACGATCCGGGATGGTGATCACCTGTACCACCGCCTTGCCACCCGGTCGCAGCGCCTTATCACAGGCGGAGAAGAAAGTTTTCAAGCCGGCGTGGCCGACCGCTTCGAGCATCTCGATGGAGACGATCTTGTCGTACTCCCCTTCAATATGCCGGTAATCGCAGATTTTCAGATCGATCCGATTCTCCAGCCCGGCGTCACGCACCCGTTCTTGTGCCAGCTTAAGCTGCTCGTGCGACAGGGTAATCCCGGTTACCCGGCAGCCGGTCTGCCGAACCGCTTCGATGGCAAAGCTGCCCCAGCCGCAGCCGATCTCCAGCACATGGTCTTCGCTGCCAATCTCGGCCTTTTCGATGATCGTTTGCAATTTGTTGCGTTGCGCCTGTTCCAGGCTGTCACTGTCGGTTTTGAACAGCGCCGCCGAATAGGTCATGCTCGGGTCGAGAAAGGTCGCAAAAAAGTCATTACTCAGATCGTAATGTTCGCGGATGTTGCGCGAGCTCCCCTTGATTGTGTTGGCACGCAGCTGGTGGCGCAGGTAATTCCCCCAGCGCCCGAGGGTCGCGGTGACAAGACTCCGGTCATCAACCAGCTCTTCATTGGCCGCTAGCAGCGTCAACAACCCCGGCAGATCGTCAGTTGTCCAGTCTCCGTCGGTATAGGCTTCACCGAAGCCGATTTCTCCGGCAAGCATCACCCGCCGGAAGAAATGATTCTCCCGCACCTGAAGTTGGTGTGCCTCTTCACCGGAGGCACCAAAACTGAGCTGGCCACCTTCCGGCAGCTGTAAATGCAGCGTCCCTTGCTTTAGTTGAGAAAGATGCTTATAGGCGAAAACCAGTCCGAGCCGGTCGAGCAAAGTCCGCGGCACTGGACGAATGGTCATCGCATGATCGGGAACCGGTTTGTTATACACGGGTAGCCTCCTTTGCCAGTAGAGTTTGGCCGCCTGCCAGAGAATACGTGGCATAGTCAGGCTCGCACTCAACGGATGTTTAATAATGGTTTGCAGTAAGTTGCCGGTGGTCAGCGGCTCGGCTTGCCCTTGCAACCGGGCAATAATAACCAGCTTCTCATCCTGATAGAAATTAATCTGGTTATCGAGAGTAGGCTCCGGTTCGGTCAGTAGAAATTCGTAGTGACCTTCGCGGGAGAAAAAGGGGGAGACATGAAACTGTTTGGGGTTTAGGTAGACCAGTCGGCCATCAGCAGCCTCAGAATCAGGCCTCGCCAGAAAATAGAGGTGCATTTCGCCAAACGTATTGTTGACCTGGGCCAACACACAAAGCAGTTGACCATTTTCCGCGTAACAATAGAAAAAGCTGACCGGGTTGAAGATATAGTTGAAGTATCGCGCAGAAGTAACCAGCATGACCTTGCCGACGACATCACTGATTCCCTGTTCGCAAAGGGTCCGCTCCAGTTTCTCGCGGATCGGTTCGTTGCCGATGTGCAAGTAATCTTTATCGTGGATCGCTACCGGGCGCAGCCGGTTGTAACCAAACAGCGGGTTACTGAGCGCCAGCTCGGGCAACTCATCCAGATCAAAAGCATAGAAGTAAACCGGATAACGAAAGTTATGCTGCACCGGTGCCAGTCGGGTATGTTTGACTTCGCCCTGATAAATCAATGCGTTCATAGGCTGACTCCGAAGTCTTTCGCGACAGCGACTGCTGAACGAACGGCATCCTCATGGAACCCGTACCCAAAGTAACTGCCACAGAACCAGCTGTTACGCTCTCCATTCAGGTTAGGCAGTTCTGCTTGTGTGGCCAATGAGGAAAAACTGTATTGCGGATGATGATAGTCAAACTCGGCGATGACAGTCTCGGGCCGGAAATTTTCCCGCCGGTTGAGGGTGACGCAGTAATCCTGTTGTGCCTGCAACCCCTGCAGTCGATTCATGTAATAACTGACAAAGACCGGGTGGGTATCGGTATCGCCAACGGCTTCTCGGGTAAAGTTCCAGGCCGACCAGGCCGATCGTTGTGGAGGAAGCAATGAAGCATCTGTGTGCAGGACCGTGTGGTTGAGCTGGTATTCCCAGGGAGAGAGCAAGCGCTGCTCTTCAGAGCTTGGATCTCCGAGCAATTGCAGGGCCTGATCCGCATGGGTGGCGATGACCACCTGGTCGAACCGCTCGTTACGCCCATCGACAAACTGTAAGCGGACGCCGCCAGTCTCGCGAAATATTTTCTCCACCCCGGCGTTCAAGTGAATCTCACCGTTGAAATCGCGCTGAAAGGCTTTGACATAGGCAAAGCTGCCACCAACCACGGTCTTCCATTGTGGTCGGTTGCGCAACGCTAATAGCCCGTGGTTTTTGAAAAAGCGCAGGAAGGCTTCGGCCGGAAAATCAGCCGCGCGCAAGGTCGGAGTCGACCAGATCGCTGCCGCCATCGGCAGCAGGTAGTTATTGATCATGTAAGGAGAAAATTGCCCCTGCTGCAGATACTCACCGAGAGTGATCGTCTGAAGAGAGTCAGTCTCCAGGTCTTTGCGGGCGGTGCGATTAAACCGGGCAATCTCAAGCAAAAACCGGTAAAAAGTCGGACTGGCCAGGTTGCGCCGTTGAGCGAACAGGCCATTCAGATCGTTGCCCGCATATACCAGGCCAGTCTGCAGACATTGAAAACCGAAGGACATCTCCGAAATTCGGGTCGGGACAGCGAGGCGAGCAAGGAATTTCTGAAACAGCGGGTAGGTGGCATCGTTCAATACGATAAAGCCGGTATCGACCGCCAGACCGGCATCCGGACCCTCTTTGATTTCGATCGTATTGGTGTGCCCACCGAGATAATCGTTCTGCTCAAAGAGCGTAACCTTATATTTACGCTGCAGCAGGTAAGCGCTGACAATGCCCGCCACACCTCCACCGATCACAGCAATCTTTTTTTTACTGTCTTTAACGTTCAAAATTCCAGGCCTTTCATTTTTTAGGAAACCATGGAAAAAATGCATTCGTTCTATTTTTATAAGCTTCAAACTCCGGATTGCCCTGATATTTGGCCTCGAGCATCGGAATCCCGGAGACTTTCAACAGCAGGAAATTGATCAGCAGCGGACTGAAGATCGCGATCCACCCTAACGGTGAACCGAAGGCGATCAGAAAAACTCCCCACCAGAGGGTCGCCTCGCCGAAATAGTTGGGGTGCCGGGTATAACGCCAGAGTCCGCTCTGGATAACCTTGCCCCGGTTTCCCGTATCCCGCTTGAAGTGCAGCAGTTGCCAATCCCCGATCGCCTCAAAAGAAAATCCTAACAGCCAGATAAAAACACCCAGCAGATCGACGATACCGAGCGCTCCTCCCGGCTGATTGATCACCAGCAAGACCGGAAGCGAAACCAGCCAGACCACGGTCCCCTGTAGCATGAAGATTTGCAGGAAGCTGCGCCAGACGAAGGTTTTTCCCCACTGTTCGCGCCACTGCCGGTAGCGGAAATCCTCACCACTTTCCCCCAGCTTGCGCAAAAAGATATGTCCGGCGAGGCGCAGGCCCCAGAACGTGATCAACACCAGCAGTAAAAGTTGCCGAGGATGTGTCCCCCCCTGGTAAAGGAAGCCTCCCCAACTGACAAGGACGAACGCCACTCCATAGGCAACATCGACGATACTGTTATCTTTCACCCACAGAGCGACAGCAAAAAGCAGGGTCATAAAGACCAGCAGAATCATCATCGTAAATATGAAAAGATTCATCCTGACCAAACCTTCTCTTTCATCAATCTATTTAATTAAAAGACTAGCTGCCCATGCATCTGCGTCAATCCTGCTGATCAACAAAAATCAACTCGCTAGTTTCAAAACCGAGACCACTTGCTTTATCGACCAATTTTTGCGTAATAACTTTATCCAGCGTTCGGGTCCGGGACAGGAGCCACAGATAGTCCCGATCTGGTCCGCTGATCAGCGCGTAGCTATAATCCTGTTGATCGAGGTCGATCACGTGGTAACCAGCGTAAAAAGGCCAGAAAAATGTCACTTTCAGACTTGCTGTTTGCGGAGAGCCCAGCAGGTAAGCCCTTCCGGTCGCGTCTTTCCATTCTCCGGTCAGATTGTTATAACCCCGGTTCAGAACATCGATTCCACCGTCCGGCCGTTTACTGTAGTTGGCCGAGACCCGGCTGAGCCCCCGCTCGAAGCGATGATCCAGGCGAGCAATCTCGTACCAAGTACCAAGGTAACGCTCAATATCGAAATTATTGACTGGCGTTATTCCCTGCGGCACAGATGTGCATCCGGCAAGCAGTAACAAGCTGGAGAACAAAACGGAAACTTTCATCCCGCACCTTTCTTTCCCCTCAATGACATCAAGGAAAACCGACGTAGGTATCGACCCCTTTGAGGAATAGATCGTACTGAGACTCCATCGCCTCTTTGAGGATATTGGCCGGAAACCCCTTGGCCAGATTGCAGCGCAGTCCGACCCAGCCGACGGCATCGAAGGCCCCGAGACTGATCAGGTAGCCTTTTTCCTGATATCTATAGCTACGCGGCTTTTCTCCTTGTGCAAGTTTCAGGATATTACCGGCAACCAATTTACCCTTGCGCACCGCAGCCTGAGCAGTGAGAAAATTCAGGCCGAAGGAATCGAACTTTGAGCAATCTCCGGCGGAAAAAATATGGCTCAACTCCTGCCCATCGCTGGTCACCTGCCCGTAAGCATTGGTTTCAAGGGTGGTAGGAGAGGCGGCCACACCCGGAAACAGCAGGGTCAAATCGGAGGACAGGGAATATTCACGACCGGTTGCCTGCTCCTGCAGCTGAACCTGACCGTCACACTGACTTATGTAGCTGGTCTCCGGAAGATAGTCGATCCCTTCGCGACGCATTTTCCTGACAATATAGCGGGGCACCCCGTCCGGCAAATGCGGAACGACGCGGGGATTCAGATCCACCAGCCGCAGCTGATGGGGAATCCGTTTTCTGCGCAGCACTTCGCGCAGTTCAAACAGCACCTGAATACCAGTGGCACCACCGCCAATCAGGGACAGTTCCAGTTTTTCTCCACTGTAGTTGGCTATCGCTTTTTCCAGCAGCGTTTTACCATCACCGCGCCGCAAGCTCTGCAATCCAACGACATCTGCTGCCGTTGCCTGCAATTGTGACGTCGCTCCGGTACTGACCACCAACCAGTCAAAAGAGAGTCTTTCCTCCCCCAGAGGGAGGCTTTTCTCCTCCTGCCAACGCTTCAGGTCAAGGAGCGTGAATGCCAGCTGTTGCTGGTGAAAGTTGAATTTGAACTGTTCCGCCAGTTGTTGATAGGGAACCCGAAATGTCTCGATCGGTTTGACAAAAGTTTTGTGCAGGTTGGTTATTTTACAATGATCAGCCTGCGCATCGATCAGGTGCAGTTCGAGGTGCCGGTCTTTTTTCGCCAGCTCGATCAAACAGGCCAAACCGGCGTAACCACCACCGATCACCACAACTCTAGACATCCGGACCTCCTCTCATCATTTTTTGTGCTCCTGTGCGGTTTGAAATCCAGGCCCGCAACTCATTCTACTGAGCGAATGCAACAACCAACGACAACAGCAGCATGCAAATGGCGGGCAAGGATTTTCTCAGTTGATCGCCAACCTTGACGTGCATTGAGACCGCACCCAGCATCAGGAATGCCATTCCGACTGCTGCTGGCTGGACGATCACCGGCAGGAAAACACCCAAGAGCAGGCAGACCGCCAGGATCAATTTGAGGCCACCGACACCCTTCATTAACCACGCCGGAAGACCGTAAACAGCGAATTCTTCCTGCATGTTGTTAGCCTCTCCGCCACGCCAAATGGTAGATTTTTCCAACCGCAACAACCAAACGTTGAAAATTCCCAGGGCGATAATGATCTGACATATGGTAATGAGAGTGTTCATCCCTAACTCCTTCTCCGAGACAACCGGATCTTTGCGGAAATTCGTCCTTGCTCACTGTTCTTTCTGATAAACAGGGCTAGTCGCCCCTGTCCAGCAGGCTGTCATAGCCGGTCAACTCAACATAGCCATAGCCCTGTACTGGCCCGGCGGCGCTGCGACCCTGTACCGCCACCGCACCTTCCCAGTAGCGTACGGAGGTCTGCAGCTCCTGATCAGCCAACAGCGGTACGATCTCCAGGTCCAACTGCTGTGCCGCAAGCAGCAAACGCCAGCGAGCCGGGTAACGACCGCCACTGTGCGGGCTCCGCCAGTGGTCGAGCACTTCGATCTGCAGGTCACTGGCCCTGAGGCGCTGACTGCTGCCGTCCGCCGCGACCAGCACACCGCTGCTCAAGGGATCGGCGCTGCCATCCCGCAAGCGCAGCTGGTAATACATCAGCTCGCGGCCATCGGACAGCTGCAGGCTGAACCAGTCCCAACCGAGCTGATTTTTCCCCAGCGCGCTGGTGCTCCATTCCCGGTCGAGCCAACTGGCCCCGGAAACGGCAAAGCTTTCGCCTTCGATGCTGATGCGACCAACTGTCGGCATACGGGTCAGCGAGTAGTAATAGGAGGCGTTGCCCGGTTCTGCGCTCTTCTGGCTGAGCCCCGCATCGCCCTGCAGCACGATCGGCTTGGCACTATCCAGCTGCAGATCGATGGACACCTCGCCGGTCGCTGCACTGAGTTGCATCGGCAGGCTCTGCGGCGTGCCGCTGGTTGCTGACCAGTTTTCCAGCCAGACCTTGAACGGTTCTGCTTCTGCCCCAGCCAGTCTCTGGGCTCCACGGCTGAAACGCTCGAAATGATGAAACTGTCCGGCGTCAGGATCGCTGAGCGCGAAGTGGGCCATATAGACCTGATTGGTGGCCCACTCCGAGTTACGCGATGGTGCCTGCGGGCTCAGAGCGATCCGGAAAAAGGTCAGCTGATAGCCGAAGCGGCGCCCGCTTGCGCTCTTCAGGTTGCCGGTGTAGTACCACCATTCGGTTTTGAACTCCGGATGCGGTCCGTGATCACGGGGAAACTGAAACTCGCGCGGTTCAAAGGCCCGGGCAAAACCGGCAGCCGTCTCCCCACCGAGACTTTCGGCGACACTCAACCGGGCTGTCTCAACCGAAG
>JAPHSA010000193.1 GCA_026193235.1 Deltaproteobacteria bacterium
ACATTTTTCGGTATTTCTATGATCAGGTCAGGAGTATATGAGGCTAACTTGAACCCGGCGATTGTCGATTGCATGGCATCCAGACTTTTCGAGATAATGTCGAAAAAGCCCTCATCCACATCCTTATGGCCGTTGCTTTTCCGTTGCAGACTTTCGATAAAATCGAGCACTTTCTGGTGATATTTCTGGCGTTTTTCAGCGGGCACTGGCTCACTGGGAATCGTTTCAGGAATAATTTTAGGATTACCATTCAGACTCACGGCAATCGTCATATCAGTCATATCACGTAAGGTCGGTGCAATCGGGATCGGATTTAAAAGGCCTCCATCAACCAAGGTCTTCCCTTTATAGGAAATCGCAGAAAAAATTGTTGGAAACGCTATGGAGGCGCGGATAGCATCAAACAAGGGGCCACTTGACAACCAGACTTCCTTACTTTCATCCAGATCGGTTGCAACTGCCGTGAATGAGATTGGCAGATCTTCTATATTTCGATCACCAATCAACTTCTTTAAGGTATTAATCAACCGGTCACCCTTAAAAATGGCCGAACCACTGAAAGACAAATCAAGCAGACGCAACACATCCATCCGGTCCAGAGCACAAACCCACTCAGCGTAGGTATTCAGCTCTCCCGCCGCATAAATCCCGCCGATCAATGCCCCCATTGATGATCCAGATATTGATTGTATGTCATAACCCTGCTCTTCCAGAACCTGAATGACTCCAATATGCGCCAGGCCCCTGGCGCCGCCACTGCCCAGGACAAGGGATATCGTTTTTGCAGCAGATTTTTTTATATTAGCCATCTCACATCACCACCATTGCGCTGTTCGGGTTAATAAAACTGTCATGAAATAATAATTATGCCACTTCTCTCGGGAACTGCACTTAGCAAAGTCAATAAAGGGTTGCGAGGTCGATCACCCAAAGTTATAGTTCGGCATCTAAACACAAGAAAAGGAGCCTTAAGATGATCACAGCAATCAGCCCGATTGATGGCCGCTACGCTAATAAAGTCATTGAACTCTGTGAATGCTTTTCCGAATATGCCCTGCTTAAAAACCGAGTCAAAGTTGAGATTATGTGGCTGATCGCCCTATGTTCCCATCCGGAAATTTCTGAATGCCGTACTCTGACGCAGGAGGAAGACCGGCAACTACGACAAATTATTGCTGGCTTCACTCCCAGCGAAGCGGAAAAAATAAAAAAGATTGAAGCGGTCACGAACCATGACGTTAAAGCTGTCGAGTATTACCTGAAAGAGCAGATTGCCGGAACCTCACTGGAAGAAATTTCCGAGTTTATCCACTTTGCCTGCACCTCAGAAGACATTAATAATTTATCACATGCGTTGATGCTTAAAGATGGTCTAGCTACTCTGGTTCGGCAGCAGAAAAATATTATTGCCGGACTCAACAATCTCGCAAAAGCATTCAAAAATGTTCCTATGCTGGCCCGCACCCATGGTCAGACTGCCTCTCCGACAACCATTGGAAAAGAGCTAGCCGTCTTTGCCAACCGCTTACAAAAGCAGCAGGATAAGATTGCTGCAGTCGAACTGCTTGGCAAGTTGAACGGCGCTGTTGGACATTTTAATGCCCACTGTGCGGCATACCCGGATATCGACTGGGTCGAAATGACTAAAATGGTCATTGAAACTGACCTGGGATTAAAGCAAAATCTGTTCACTACCCAGATTGAGCCACACGATTACATGGCCGAGCTGTTTGATGCCCTGTCGCGCTGGAACACGATTCTGATTGATTTCAATCGTGACCTCTGGAGCTACATTTCCCTGGGCTATTTTGGACAGAAGACAATCAAAGGAGAAATTGGTTCATCGACGATGCCGCACAAGGTCAATCCGATCGACTTTGAAAATTCCGAGGGAAACTGCGGCCTCGCCAATGCCATTTTTCACCACCTGTCTGCCAAACTACCGATTTCCCGACTGCAGCGCGACCTGACCGACTCCACCGTGCTGCGCAATATGGGAGTGGGCTTCGGTTACAGTTTGATTGCCTATAAATCAACCCTGAAAGGCATGGGAAAACTGCAGTTAAATGAACAGAAACTGGCCCAAGATCTTGATAATGCATGGGAAGTTCTGGCGGAACCGATTCAGACAGTCATGCGCAAAGCGGGGATTGAAAAGCCCTACGAGAAACTTAAAGAATTGACCCGTGGGCAGAAAATTGATCGAGAGACAATTCGTCTTTTTATCGAAGGTTTGGATCTGGAACCAGCAGATAAACAACGCCTGCTTGCCATGAGCCCGGCCAGCTATACAGGTTTGGCGAGTGAAATTGTAGACCTTCTGGATTGAATGAATTCTGATGCAGATCACAGTCAGTCTTCACGGTATTTTTCGCAGGGAACGATTTAAAGAACAGTTATTCGACTATCCCTCTGGGACTAAAGTGCAGGAGGTTATTGATGACCTACAGATTCCCATACCCCTGCTTGGAATTGTTCTGATTAACGGCGTGCATGCCGAATGTGCTGATATTCTCAACGTCGATGATAAGTTGTCATTGCTGCCTCTTTTAGATGGTGGCTGAGATATTGATCTCTCTGTAAACAAGGAGTCCGCACCATGAGAATAGAGACCACCGATCCGGTCGCCCACCCCGAACTGATTTATTACCGTCGCTGTACCGTCGATCTTGCCACCGGCGCACAGAGTTTTGCTGATGTCCCCTGTCGCAACCTCGAAGATGTCCTCGGTGGATTCGGGCGCTCCTTTCAACTGCTGGCACAGCGTAAGATCACCACCGCTTACTGCGATGACAATCCCCTGATCGTCAATACCGGTCTCTTGACCGGTAGCAGTGCCATGACCGGCCTGCGTACCTACTTCTCCAGCTACAGCCCGATCAAAGGCTCAAAGGCCGGGCTGCCTGCCGCCATGTGGTCCACTGGCAGTGGCAAGTTCGGCGCCAAATTCAAATGGACCGGACTCGATGAACTGATCTTTGAGAACCGCTCCGACAGACCAATCTATGTTGTCATTAAAGAAACCATGGACGGCCCCCGGATCGAACTCAAGCCCGCAGAGCATCTCTTAGGCCTCG
>JAPHSA010000269.1 GCA_026193235.1 Deltaproteobacteria bacterium
CAACGGCAACATGATGCCACCACTGCCATCAATAAGGGTGAAATCATGTGTGCTTATCATCTGCTTGGCATTCTCGACCAGGCTGTTGAAATCAATCCTTACATTTTTCTTTGACGCGGCGGTCGCCGGTTCCAATTGCGCCTGAAAGCGGTAAGGGCAGATCTGATCGTCCTCCAGACCGGATTGCGCTGCCCATTGCAACAGTCGCCCGGCAGTGCCGAGCTGTTCAGGTACCTTGACATTTGTTTCGACTGGAAGCATAACCCCGGTTTCAAAACCTGCTCTCGCTACGATTCTGGCCAAGGCGGCCGTAACCGATGTGCATCCGACTCCCTGATCTGTCCCTGTAATCAACAGTCCCTTGTTCTGACCGGTCATCTTCCGTAACTTTCTATCAAAGAGTTTGCTGTGCCATATCTGCTTTCGGTTCTGGATTATATGGTGTGAACCTCGTGCTGCCAAGAACCTAATGAGTCCCAGATATGTACTACCATTTCTTCCACTATTATCTCATATATAGATTGACATGTTGAAAAGTGAGTGATAAAACGGTTTTTTATATCTACTACGGAGAGCTGTAAAATGGTTAAAAAACTGATCGGTCGTAAACTAAAATCATCACGCTTGAAAAGAGATAAAACGATTCAACAACTGGCGGGAATGTCGCACGTTTCTTCGAACATGATTTCTCGGATTGAACGCGGACTGACAATCCCTTCTGTTGAAATTCTGATGAAGCTGGCTGATTCTCTCGGGCTCAGCTTGAACTATTTTGTTGAGGAGGCTGAAAAAGGGAATACGGTTATTTCTACCCCTGCCGGTCAGGGCGCGCCGATCTTCTTTTTTGAAGACAAACACCAGATTACCAGCTTGACTCAGGGCCTGCGCGATCCTGGTTTTTCGGTGTTTGTTGATACGCTTGAAGCTTACTGCAACAGTGGCGAGGGTGGCATGGTGCACACGGGTGAAGAATTTGCCATGGTCCTGGAGGGCACGCTGAAATTTGTCATTGAGGGGGAAGAATACCAACTTGAAAAAGGTGATTCGATCGGTTTTAAGGCAGCGCTGCCGCATCGTTGGGAGAACACTTCGACACAGCAGGCCAGGATTCTGTGGGTTGTTTCTCCGCCACCTAACGTTTAAGCTAACTTTCTGCTACGTGGGAGTATTAAAAATATGCAAGTCAAAAAAATTGTCGGCAAAAAACTGAAAGAAATCAGGCTGAAGCAGGACATGACGATTCAGATTCTGGCGGAAAAATCACAGGTCTCTTCCAATATGATTTCACGCATTGAGCGGGGTCTGACAATCCCTTCTGTTGAAATCCTGATGCGGTTGGCCACGGTTTTTGACAAGAGTATCAATTATTTTGTTGAAGAAGTCTCCAGCTCCCATGAGGTTGTCCATACGCGCCCTGGGATGCGCGACACGACGGTTTATGATGATAAGGACAATATGCATACGGAATCTTTCACTTCCGGACTGCGGGACCCTCAATTCATGTCCTTTTACTGTACGGTTCCCAAGGGTGGCCAGAGTGGTGAACAGAATATGTATCATCCCGGCGATGAGTTGATCTATATGCTTGACGGGCGCTTAAAGATGAAGATTGTTGATGAGGTCTATGTGCTGGAGACCGGGGACAGCCTTTCATTTAAATCGCATTTGCCACATCGCTGGGAAAATATCGGTGATAATGATGCAAAAGTGATCTGGACGTTATCACCCTTTACCATTATTTAACGCTTAACGTAGCGAGCCAACTGCTTGAAATTTATGTCACTCTTGTTGACATCTTGGGTTCATATTGTATAGTCTGTACAACAAAAGACAGCTTTCACCAATTGAACCCTTAAAGGGGGGCGTTATGAACAAATCAGAGTTAGTCGAAGCCTTGTCACTTAAAAAGAACCTGACTTATAAAAAATCGGAGCAGATTGTCAATCTGGTTTTTGATGCCATGTCCCAGGCCTTGATTGATAACGATCGCATTGAAATAAGGGGTTTCGGCAGTTTCATGGTAAAGGATTACAAGTCCTATATGGGACGCAATCCCAAAACCGGTGAAATTATCCAGGTTGACGAAAAGAAGCTGCCGTTCTTCAAGGTTGGTAAGGAACTGCGGGAGCGAGTTGACGGCTAAGGCTATCTTGACTGATAACTTTTTCAGACCCGTTCACATCTGTGAGGGGGTCTTTTTGTTGATACAGGACGCATATGTTGCATCTTTACCAGGGGATTACCCCCAAACTTGACGAAAGCGTGTTCCGGGTTGGCTCAGCCGAAATTATCGGTGATGTCGAAATCGGAGCTCAATCGAGTATCTGGTTTAACGTTGTTATCCGTGGCGATGTAAACTTCATTCGTATTGGCGAAAGAACGAATATCCAGGATGGAACCGTCATCCATGTCACCCATGAAAAACATCCCACCTGGCTTGGGGACGATGTAACCGTTGGCCACAACGTCACTCTGCATGGCTGCAAAATAGGAAACCGTTGTTTGATCGGTATGGGAGCCGTGGTCATGGACGCTGTTGAAATTGAAGACGATGCCCTGGTTGCCGCCGGGGCCCTGGTGACACCGGGAACCCGCATTGCTTCAGGGACCCTGTTCGCAGGATCTCCGGCAAAATATAAACGCCACTTGACGGCAGCTGAAATTGCCGATTTGAAACAATCTGCAGAGAATTATTTGAATTACGTTGAGAGCTATAAAATCTAATTCATCTCAATGAAAGGCGGCCCCGTGAACAAGGTTGACTTTACCAATCTGAAAGACAGCCCGTTATTTAAAGGCGTGGCTGCAACGGAAATTGAATTTCTCAGTTCTGTTTTTTCCGTGCATCAAGTCACTGAAGGAAAAACCGTCTTTGTTGAGAATATGCCCGGGGAAGCGCTTTATCTGATCAAGCAGGGGACGATAACCATTTCACAGATGCTGAGTGAAAACAATGAACAGATATTAGTCGTTTTAGGTGCCGGCGACATGTTTGGTGAACTGGCCATTATCGATGGAGATGCCCGTGCCACTTCTGCTCGCGTGGCTGAGAAGGCCATACTGTACGGTTTAAAACGCAAGGATTTTATGGCTCTGGCAAGCGAACATCCGCGACTTGGAATGCAGTTGACTTTAAATATCGCCAGGACTGTCAGCTCGCGGATGCGCAGTGCAAAAAAAGACTATCGGACTATGTTGACGACCCTGATAAAACGGCAAAGATGAACATTTGATGAGGATTAATTGAAGGGCCGGTAAATCACTGCTGGTCCTTTTTTGTGGAGAAACCCCAGGCGGTACCATATCCCGGCGCTTTAACATGAAAACCTGGTAGTTTGTCTTAAGGAGTTGAATCAGCGATGTCACCGTTAATCAATCAACCATTGATCTTCGGGCTGGTGGGTGGCTTGGGCCTGTTCCTTTTCGGCATGAAAATCCTGTCGGAAGGCCTGCAGAAAATTGCCGGCAATCGCATGCGGCAAATTCTTTCGGCGCTGTCAAACAACCGGGTGATCGGGACGCTGGTCGGCATCGCGGTGACCGCAATTATTCAATCGTCCAGCGCGACAACGGTCATGGTTGTTGGTTTTGTCAACGCCGGTCTGCTTTCCCTGGTCCAGTCTATCGGTATTGTCCTTGGTGCCAATATCGGCACCACAATTACCGCCCAATTAATCGCCTTTAAAATCACCAAGTATGCCCTTCCAGCGATCGGTTTCGGCGTCGGCTTAAAGCTCTTCAGTAAAAATAAAAAGCAGGTTTATGTCGGTGAGATCATCCTCGGGTTCGGCCTTCTGTTTTTTGGACTTGCGACGATGCAGCAGGCTTTTAATCCTCTTAAAGCCAGTGAAGATTTTCGCCACCTGTTCCTCATGGTCGGTGATTACAAGCTTCTGGGTGTGCTCATTGGTGCGTTGCTGACCATCATTGTCCAGAGCAGTAGTGCAACCATCGGCATTACATTAGCCCTGGCCAGTACTGGATTGATTACTTTTGAAGCAAGCGTTGCCTTGATTCTGGGAGAGAATATCGGCACTACAATCACCGCGAATGTCGCCGCTATCGGAACCAACCTTGCGGCAAAAAGAACAGCCTTTTCGCATTTTCTTTTTAATACCCTTGGCGTTCTCTACATGCTGATATTTTTTCCCCTGTTCCTCAAATTAATCTCCTTTATTACGCCGGGAGATGCTGATTTTATCATTCAGAATCAGGCTCAGGCGCAAAGCTTTTCAGCAGCCATCGGTGACAAGCCCTATATCGCCCGCCACATCGCCAACACCCATACGTTATTTAATATTATTAATACGATTATTTTTCTTCCCCTCATCGGTGTTCTGGCAAAGCTGTCCACCCTGGTTATCCGTGGAGAAGAAAATCTGGATACCTTTCAGGTCAAGTTTATTGACGATCGCGTCCTCAATACACCGCCTGTTGCTATTGGCCAGGCCCGCAGAGAAACGAAGCGGATGGCACAAATCACCCTGGAGATGGTTCAAGAGACAAATCTTTTTCTGGAAGATGGAGATTTCAAAAGGATCCGCGGGCTGGAACAAAGGGAAGAGCTGGTGGATATCCTCCAGCGCGAAATCCTGGATTTTCTGGTTAAACTGTCGCAGCGGTCGATATCGACTGAAACTTCAGAATCTATCGGTTCATTGATGAACATGGTGAATGATCTGGAGCGGATTGGCGATCATTGTGAAAACCTCTGGGCGCTCGGGATCCGTAAGTTTGAGGAAAAAATCATTTTTTCCCACCTTGGAGATAATGAAGTTGCCAGCATTGCCGAAAAAACTCTTGAATTTCTCCGATTTGTTATCAATGCAATGGAGCATCAAGATAAAACAATCGGGCCCAGGTCGATTGAATATGAAGATGCGATCGATGATCTTGAGGAGTCCCTGCGCATGAACCATATCGCTCGCTTGAACACGGGAGAATGTGCTGTCCAGCCCGGCCTGGTCTTTATCGATATGCTTCACAGTTATGAAAAGATCGGCGACCATACCTTTAACGTCTCCGAGGCAATCATCGGGCAAAAATGATGGACGCAGTTATTGATGTCGGCAGTAACACTGTCAGGATGCTGATTGGAGAATGCCGTGATGACAGCGTTTTTCCGAAAAGCTATGAGCGCAGGATAACCCGTCTCGCTGGCGGTATTTCAGCTCAGAGCGCACTGGCCGCCGCAGGGATGCAAAGAACCCTCGA
>JAPHSA010000251.1 GCA_026193235.1 Deltaproteobacteria bacterium
ACCTGGCCGGTATAAACGGGATTGTTCTCAGGCATGATCGTGAGCATGGCCGTCAGACTATTATTCAACCAGGCAAAGGGGCTGCCATCATCACAATCCAGGTCGACCTGGATGCCGGCCGCGGAATAATCGAGCAAGCGTCCTTTAAAGACGATCGCATTTTGAGTCAAGGTAACTGGAATGTTTTTTTCGGCACAAATAAAGCGTTGTTGCTTCCTGAAATCGGCTTCAACCGCAAGCTCAGGAACTGTGAAATGTAAAACCCGTTCGCCAAAGTGATACTTCACAGGTCTGAATTCGTAAGAGTTCCAACTGGAGGGCAAAATAATCTTTATCAGGTCAAAAGCGAAAAGGTTGGAAGGGAAGTTGTCATCACGGATCCAGGTGGCCGTTGCGGATTCGTCAGTAATAGGATCTATCTCTGCTGTTAGATAAATACACCGTTTATTATTTTTATGCAGTAGACAAATCCGTAAAGCGGTACCTTGATAATGCAAGGAATTAAGCCGATTGAAGATCTGCTTCTGGCAGAGAGAGCTGAGCCGGGTAATCTTTTGGTTCTCTGCTTCAGGCATCACCTGTCTCCTAAATACAAACTATTCCAACAAACATCCCCCCGAGATGCTGTCCAGAACTTCTTTACTAAAAAATTATCTATCATTCTTACCTTATTATCAGTCAATTGTTAAAGCTTTTAATAATTTTTGGGGCTTTCCTAGATAACTGAAATATGTCTAGAATAACCCCATTTTTAAAGACTTGGAATGGAACGATCGACTTAACTCTGCGGATGATAAAGGCCCCCTCGAAACAATTTCTTTGAGAAGCGGTCATAGTCAAGGCAAAGCTGCCATTGGTGCAGGATTGAGCAGGCCATGACAATCGTGGGTTCTGGCGCTTACCGCTATTAGTGGCTTCAGGGAGCAAATGGCGCAGACATTTTACGAACGAATTCTCGGGCTAGAAAATGTCAGAAGCGGGCCGGTCTGTCAAGTCCCGCTGCAGAGTGGAATGCTTATGAATGGCCAAATTCTAATGGTTGAGTTGTCTACTTTTTTCTTGTTAGCTGCCAGCACTTGTGTGTATGAATACGGCCTTCTTCATAAGATGCTCTTTAGCTTTTTCTTCAAGGGAAGGCCTGTCAGCTGTAACTGAAATGCGGCGATGATCAGCTCTTCCAGCTGAAGAGCGGCTTCTTTATGGCTCAGCCCCCCCTGATGGATATTGGAGATACAATTTCTCTCCGCATCTGTCCTGCCTTTTTGCGGTGCGTAGGTTATGTAGATTCCCATGCTATCCGCTGCAGTTAGCCCTGGTCTTTCTCCGATAAGGATAATACTCAGACGGCTATTGAGCGCCGCTCCTATTTCATCGGCGAGTGCCACGCGAGCCTGGCTCGCTACAGTTACGGGGGCGAGTTTCCAGCCATGCGCAGGCAACAAAGAAAGAAATTCGTCGAAGAAGGCGATGGCATTACTATGGATAGCTTTAGCCGACAAACCATCCGCAATGACAATGGCCAGGTCAAACTCCAGGCTGTTTTGCGATTGGATGTTGTTTAACTGTTGCTTTGAACTTTCATCCAGCTGGCGCCCCAGATCCGGTCTTTGTAAATAGATCGTGCGCTCTGCCGCCGCGCTTTGAACCTGGAGTGCTTCGAGCCCACGGGTCTTGAGTGCTGTGGTTATTTCGGTTGCATTGAAAGGGAGATGCACAGCATCTCGTGCTCGTGCGTGATCCAGATCGAAGGACAGAATTTCATGCGTCGAAAGACTTGAACCCGCACGTGTTAATCCAATCCGCGCCGCAGTTATAACTCTTAATTTTTTTAAGTCAGTAATAGTTTTTAAGCTTTGGGTCATTTGCCAATATCCTGCAGCAGTTCTAGTAGTGGCGTTGGTGGCCTGCCCGGTAAAAACCGGGATTCCTCATCGTATATCCCCATCTGCTTCAGCCAGTTTTCAAATTCCGGTGCACAGCGTAAACCCATAAGCTGGCGCAGGTAATTGGCATCATGAAACGATGTGCTCTGATAATTTAACATCACGTCATCCGCGCCCGGGACACCCATAATAAAATTGACTCCGGAAGCACCGAGCAGTGTCAGCAGATTATCCATGTCATTCTGGTCAGCTTCTGCATGGTTAGTGTAGCAGATGTCGCAACCCATCGGCAGGCCTAATAATTTTCCACAGAAGTGATCTTCAAGGCCGGCGCGGATGATCTGTTTTCCGTCATAAAGATATTCCGGCCCGATAAAGCCAACCACAGTATTCACCAGCATGGGATCAAAGTGTCGGGCAACTGCGTAGGCCCGGGTTTCTAGTGTTTGTTGATCGACTCCGTGATGCGCGTTGGCTGAAAGGGCGCTGCCCTGGCCGGTTTCGAAGTACATCAGGTTGTTGCCAACGGTGCCTCTTTGTAGGGACAGGGCCGCGTCTCGTGCTTCTTGCAGCAGGTTGAGGTTGATTCCAAAAGTGTTATTAGCGGCTTCAGTGCCAGCAATAGATTGAAACACCAGGTCAATTGGCCCCTGGCGCTCAATAATTGCCAAAGTATTGGTTATGTGGGTGAGAACGCAGGATTGAACTGGCATGCTATAGCGTTGACGCACTTCATCCAGCAATTGCAACAGCTCCGTGGCTGCCGGAACACTGTCAGCCGCCGGGTTAATCCCGATGACTGCATCACCGGAGCCATTAAGGAGTCCATCGAGGATCGAAGCGGCTATTCCCTGCGGGTTGTCGGTGGGGTGATTGGGTTGCAAGCGGGTTGATAGATGCCCTTTCAACCCGACGGTTGTACGGAATCGGGTAACGACTTCAATCTTGTTGGCAACCAGGATTAAATCCTGGTTGCGCATCAATTTAGATACTGCCGCCGCCATTTCCGGCGTAATCCCGGAAGCAATAGCTTTTAAAGCGTTTGTATCTGTTGCATAGGCGAGCAACCAGTTACGAAAGTCACCCAGGGTCAAGCTGCTAATGGGAGCAAAGGCTTCAGGGTCATGGGTGTCGATAATCAGGCGGGTGACTTCATCCTTCTCGTAAGGGATTAAGGCTTCATTCAAGAAGGTTGATAAGGGCAAATCAGCAAGGGCAAACCTTGCCGCGATTCGTTCTTCTTCTGAGGTGGCAGCAACTCCGGCCAGAAAATCACCTGATTTTATCGGACTCGCTTTCGCCATCAGATCCTTTAAATCAGGGAACCTATGGGTGTGAGATCCTAACCTGAATTGATATGGTTTCATCGTCAGACTCAGCCTAACAGGGCGCAATGGCCGGCTACGAGAAATAACTGGCGGGCCAACGAACTGATTTCAAATATTTGTAAAGAGTTTCCCTTTTATCTTAGAAGTTTGGGGATGATGTATTCAACGCGCCAAGGTGACATCGACATGCAGTTCGTCAGCAACGGCTGACAGTCTTTCTTCCAATTGATCAAAGGGTAATTCTTCCGGAACCTGAACGTGAATTGTCATGCTGTAGATCGTCGCACCACTTTCCGGGGAGGCCTCAGCGGTCGACTCAAGCTGAATGATATTGAGTTGCTGGTCGGCAAGAAACTGGCTGGTTTTGTAGACGATCCCCGCCTGATCCAGCCCTTCGATATGCAGGGTGCAGGTCTTGTAGCTTTTCTGTTTTTTTGCCTGGTGCGGTTTCAGTGGGCGGACAAATGCAGAAATGCCTTTATCCAGTTCCAGCCGCCGACATCCTTTGGTCAGAAGGTCATCGATATCGGCTTTGTGGCTGGAGAATAGCAGGCTGAGTGTAAACTCATCTGCCAGCATAGACATGGTAGTGTCTTCCAGGTTGCAGTCGTTTTCATAAAGCAGACGGGTCACATCTGCAACGATCCCAGAGCGGTCTTTACCGAATGCGGTCATGATGTAGCGGTTGGCCATGGTCTTTCCTCCTGTTGTGAGTGCAATGCACAACATTTAACCACAGATCAGGAAAAAGGCAACGCTGAAGAGGCTCTCCCCGGGAAGAGGAGAGCCTTCGACAATGGGTCACATCATTTTTCCGCTTTGATAATTGATTCGATCTCCAATCCGATCGTGATCTCATCACCAACGACCAGACCTCCGGTTTCCGTGACCTTGTTCCAGTTTAAGCCAAAATCTTTGCGATTGATTTCTCCGGAAGCTTCAAAGCCGGCTCTAAGATTGCCCATTGGCCCCTTGGTTGTGCCCAGGAAACTACCCGTCAGGACAACTTCCCTGGTTACATCTTTCATCGTCAAATCCCCGACCAGGGTGATGTTGTCCCCGCTACCGGTGACCTTTTTACTCTTAAACATGATTTCCGGATACTTTGCCGTATCAAAGAAATCAGGGCTGCGCAGGTGTTTGTCACGTTTCTCATTACGGGTGTCGATGGATGCGGTTTTGATGGTTGCTTCGGCCGCCATGATCGTTCGGGTTTTGGGGTCAGCAGTAATGGTGCCGGTAAAATCATTGAAATTACCGCGGACTTTAAACACAACGAGATGTTGTACTGAAAAATGAATCTGCGTGTGGGCGGTGTCCACCTGAAAGGTTTCCGCCGTCGCTGCATTGGCTATGAAGAGCAGGGAGAAGAGTATCAGGGAAAGTTTCTTTAGCATAAGATGTCTCCTTTTTATACGCGAGGGATTTATTTATGACTATTTTAGTAATATATCTAATCGGAAGAAAAAAGTAAAAGTTACCGAACAATAAAAAATGAAGGGGTTGCTTTTTTACTAACGAATAAGTGAGAAATGTAAGCGGTCAGAATGGAGGCACTGAAAATCTTTGGCGGGCTATCTCAGTCCGAGAAGGTTGAATGCTCTGCCCAGAGCACGGTTAACCACGTGGTTTCTCTTCAAGGCTTTTAAAACGGCTGGTTTGCGGAGCCCTAATTTTTTAAGCTCATTGATGATTTTGGGATTGGGGCTGGTTCTGAGCCCCTGGCGAAAGGTGTCAATAGCCTTGCCTTTGTTGCCCGACATTAACAGAATACGTCCCAGAATCAGATAATGCAGAGAATTGTTTGGTTCGCGCTTCAGAGATTCTCGACACATTTTTGCTGCAGCATGAATGCGTCCCTGCCCTTTAGCGAGACAGTAGGCCAGATAACTGCTAACCTCAGGGGTTTTACGCTGTTCTGCAACCTGCCCCAAAAATACCTGGGCGGAATGAATATAGCCCTTTTCAGCAGCTTCAATACCTTTGTGCAATAATTCATCAATTTGATCTGGGCTCATCTGTGATCCTGTCTGTATATACTTTTCATTTATAATTTTTCCAACGATCACTATAACCGATTTCCGGGTTTGTTCGCACCTATCTTAATAATTTTATTTTCTATTTGTGGAGATTGGGCAATTTTTTTGACATTGTCGATGCAGCAGCTAATATTTAAGCCTTAATATATTTTTTAGCTTGGAGGTATTCAATGAAAACTGTGAAGGATATTTTGCACGAAAAAGGCACCGAAGTTTACACTGTGAACCTTAATGACAGTGTTTTCTTCGCGCTAAGCAGATTCGCCGAAGTCAATGTCGGAGCGCTTGTCGTTGTCGATGATAATATGGATGTGGTCGGTATTGTCTCAGAAAGAGATTATGCGCGTAAGGTTTTTCTCAAAGGCATTTCTTCACATGATGCTTTGGTCAAAGACATTATGACGGACAAAGTCTGTTATGCTCATCCGAGTCGCTCGGTTGAGGAATGTCTGGCTTTGATCACGGAAAAACGTTGCCGACATTTACCAGTGATGGAGAACGGAAAGCTGGGGGGGCTGGTCTCGATTGGTGACCTGGTCAAGGCAACGATCGACGAAAAGGAATTTTTGATTAGTCAGCTGACCCAATATATCAAGTCAGGCTGACAGGTTTGGCCAGCGCCGGGTGATTTCATCTTCAATCTGTGCTGCGACCTGCTCGGTAGTAAGGTTGTCACAAGCGATGGTAAGCTCAGCAAACTTTTCATACAGGGGTGTCCGTTCAAGGTACAGCTGCTCAAAGGTTTGCCCTTTTGTCATGACCAGACCACGCTGGCCCATGTCGGCAATCCGTTGTTGCAGAGATTGCAGGGAAACCTGAAGATAGATGGCGTGCCCAGTCTGGTTGAGAGCAGAAATCCCCTGCTGGTAGTAAACAACTGATCCCCCGGTCGCGATAACGTTGTGTTCCAGTTGTAGATTGAGCAGCACTTGCTCTTCGACGTGGCGAAAGTATTCCAGCCCTTGGGTGTCAATAATCTGCTGCAGGCGTTTTTTTTCCCGTGACTGGATCAACAGGTCGGTATCGATGAAATGAAAGCCCAGGCGTTTCGCCAGGATCACCCCAACAGTGCTTTTACCGGCACCAGGCATGCCGATAAGGATGATGTTGTTTTTCTCCATTTGAACCTCCCGGCTGAATTCTAACATCGATCTGTTTTCTTGCCCATGTTATCTTCAAGACATGAATGAACTAAATACCAGGGGATTTTTATGAAAGTATTGGCTGTGAACGGCAGTGCGCGTAAAGATGGAAATACCGCTCTGTTACTCCGTACGGTTTTTGCGCAGTTGGAAGCTGCAGGTGTTGAAACGGAACTCATTCAACTCGGTGGTGCCCCATTGCGCGGTTGTCTCGCCTGCATGAAATGCTGGGAGACGCAGGATCGCCACTGTGTCATAGCAAATGATCCACTCAATGGTATTATTGAAAAAATGACCGAGGCAGACGGGATTATTTTGGGGTCTCCAACCTATTTTGCCGATGTGACCGCTGAGATGAAGGCCCTCATAGATCGTTCCGGCATGGTAGCGCGGGCTAACGGCAGTCTGTTCCAGCGCAAGGTCGGTGCCGGGGTTGTTGCCGTCCGGCGTGGCGGTGCAATGCATGCATTGCAGACATTGCAGAATTATTTTTTGATCAGCGAAATGATTATCCCTGGATCCAGCTACTGGAATATCGCTTTCGGGCGTGGAATCGGTGAAGTTGAGGAGGATGTTGAGGGGATTGAAACAATGCGAAAACTGGGTGAAAATATGGCCTGGTTGCTGGGTAAAATAGCTTCCTAGAGAAATCGATTGGTTGCTTAAAATTGATATTATGAACGCTTACTGTTGTAAAAAAATATTGGAGGATTGTGCTATGAGTTCAATGAATACTGACGCAGGGATGCCGATTTCAATAACCCTGGAACCTGGTGTTTATTACCGTTGCACCTGTGGTCAATCCGGCAGTTTGCCGTTTTGCGATGGTCACCACCAGAGCGGTGAACATACACCGATTCGTTTTGAAGTCAAAATTCGTGAGCGCGTTTATCTATGCAGTTGCGGGAAAAGTCATAATCAACCGCACTGTGACGGCAGTTGCGGAGTTGCTCTTCCCTAGCGTTTCGTGCGGCTAATTCATTCCTTCACGTTTCGCTGTTTTTGTCTCTGGTTTTGTTGCGACTCTTCGGCTTAAGCTCAGCAAGCCCTGCGTCGTCACGCCATGCCAGGAAATAATTATTCAAAATTTGTGCGGCGAACTAACCGCTCCGGACACTGGCGTCTGCTGTGACTGTTAATCATTTCAAGCTGTGATAAACTTAAAAAACCATGTAGTTCGTAGAGCCTGGCGTTTTACCTTTAATCTTGAGTTGCTAACTGATTGAAATAATAGGAACTATCGAGTGTATAAAATTATTGCCCATCCGGGAACGGCCCATAAAGATGATTTTATGGCGGTGAGTATTCTGCTTGCAACACTGGGTTCTGCAGAAATTCATCGTTGTGAACCGAACCCAGAGGATCTTGCCGATCCAGAGACCTATGTTGTTGATGTCGGCATGGTTTATGACCCGCAGAATCATAATTTCGATCACCATCATGATCAGACTCTTCCCTGTGCGTTTCATCTGGTAATGCAGCACCTTGGTTATCATGATGCCGCTAAAGTGGTGTTCGGCTGGTACGCACACATGAGCATGATGGATGTGCGTGGCCCCTATAAGACAGCTGAAAAGTTGGGCGTTGATACGAGCATTCTGTTTGCGGCTTCGTCACCGATTGATGGCTATATTCTGTCCTGTTTTTCTAAGTTATCTCGCCTGACTGAACAGGATGCTTTTTACGCGCTGATGAAGGAGTTTGGCGAAGATCTGATTGCGATGATTGATCTTAAGATGCAGCGCTTGGCCCAGTTGAAAAATGAGACGCAGATTCTGCCGGTGAAACACCTCAAGGCACTTTTCAGTCACATTGAGGACAACCCGAAGCTCTCGATGGAACTCTATCTTCGATTCCTTAATGATGAGTCGATTGTGATGAGTATTACGCCATCGATACGGGGCACCGGATGGGAACTTTTACGGTTGAAAGATAACTTAATGGTCGATTTCCGCTCGATTGCCGCTAACCCGGAAATCCGCTTTGTCCATGTCAATGGGTTCGTTGCGAAGACACGAAGCTTGATTCCTCTGGAAGAGGTTGTCGAACTGGCCTCTCAGGCTATCGGTGACCCGGGGATGATTGTCCATCAATAAAAATATTTGCTCCGTGTTTCTCAAACTGCTCAAAAAACCAATAAAAAGCAAACATCAATCCTGGGGGTTTTGCGATATTTTCATCTAAGAGAAATTCCCGTGCCTGATCGAGCGGTATGAATTCAAGAATGATCTCTTCATTATGGATACCGCCGCCGGCATGAACTTTCAGGGATTCGTCAATGGTTGCATAAAACAAATACTGGCGGCATCCGGTAACGCCAACGTTGGTAAAGAATGAACTGACCTTTCTAATTTTTCTCAGGGGAACATCGTAGCCGCATTCTTCATTGATCTCTTCTCTGGTGATCTGTTTCAGTGACGCATTTTTATCAACAATCCCGGCACATAGTTCATAGGTAAAATAGTGCTCTGGATGGTGTAAATGCACCGCAGGACGAAACTGTTTGACCAGAAGGAAGGCCTGCTTTTCAGTGTGATAAAGCAGAACGGAGACGCTGTCATAGCTTTGGACTGCTTCCCACGAACGTTTGCTACCGTTCTGGCTATAGTGCAGCCTGACCGGCCTGACAAATTTATTATCATCAAGGGTGGTAATCGAAAAATCGGTTATTTTAAAAGGCATAGAACTATCCTGAACGGGCAAGAAAAAGCCCTTCCATCATGACATGGAAGGGCTTTTCTGATGAGTTAATGCGCTATGTTAACCAATCAACTTTCAGTAATTTTTAAGACAATTTTACCGAAATGTTTATCTTCTTCCATCATTTTATGGGCTTCTACGACCTGCTCCAAAGGGAAAACCCTTTCAATGATCGGCACGATGCTGCGGTCAGCAAATTTCGGCAGTGCCCTCCGAGTAAATTCTGCAATGAT
>JAPHSA010000317.1 GCA_026193235.1 Deltaproteobacteria bacterium
GTTAGGGTTTTATTTGAACCGATGATTTTCCTATAAGGACACTTATGTCAAACCAGGCTGTTTCAAAACAATTCTTATTGCGGCTTTTTTTGCCCTTTGGTCTCGGTTACTTTGTTTCCTATTTGTTTCGTACAGTCAACGCAGTTATCGCCCCTGATCTGGTTGCCGATCTTGGGCTCAGTGCTGCTGATCTGGGCCTGCTGACCTCGGCCTACTTTTTTACCTTTGCCGCATTTCAACTTCCGCTTGGCGTTTTGCTTGATCGTTTTGGCCCGCGCCGGGTCGAGGCCGGACTGTTGTTGATTGCCGCAGCCGGGGCCTTGGCTTTTTCTCAGGCAGAAACACTGACCGGAGTGATTATTGGCCGGGCATTGATCGGTCTTGGGGTCTCTGCTTGCCTGATGGCTGCCTTTAAAGCTTTTGCCAGTTGGTTGCCTGCTGAGCGAATACCTTTGGCCAACGGCGTACAGATGATGTCCGGAGGGTTGGGTGCACTGACAGCGACAACCCCGGTTCAAGCCGCGCTACAGATAACAGATTGGCGTGGTGTCTTTAGTGGCCTGGCCGGAATTGCTCTGCTGGCGGCCATTGTGGTGTTTTTTGTTGTGCCGGATCAACCGCAGGTTAAAAAGCATGAAACCTTCGGTGAGCAGTTGCAGGGGTTGCGTAGGGTTTTGATCGACCGACATTTCTGGCAGATTGCTCCCTGGGCATTTACCGCACAGGCGGCCTATCTCTCAATACAGGGTCTCTGGACCGGACCATGGTTGCGCGATGTTGCTGGATTGGGGCGGGATGAGGCTGCCCAAATGCTCTGGTGGATCGCTATTGCTATGATCGTCGGTTACTTCACCCTGGGGCGTTTGGCTGAGCGTTTGGCAAAAAGAGGGATTCGACCTGCAGTCGTTGCTTCGACTGGGATGTTACTGTTCATTCTCGTTCAACTGTTGCTTGTTGTGTTGCCGCAATACGGTCAGACTCTCTGGATCGGATTTGGTTTTTTAGGCACAGCCTGCATCCTGCCCTATGCCGTCCTTTCCCAGGTTTTCCCGCCGCAGTTGACCGGGCGTTGCAACACCTCTCTCAATCTCTTGGTCTTTGTCTGCGCTTTTTCTGCCCAGTGGTTGATCGGTGCGATCATTGGCTTATGGCCGACTAATGCGACGGGGGGGTATTCCCCTGCCGGTTATCAAGCGGCTTTTCTTGTTCTCATTGTCTCCCAAATGATTGCGGCAGCTTGGTACTGGCTGGCAGGAAAACGGATCAAGGCAGAGGCTAAATAGATAGTTGCAGAGATTCAGACTTAAGTTGAAAAACGATTGGTGAGGTAGACACCTCCGCTGACAAACAATAGTCCAAATAAGAGGGATAGGGTCAAAGGCTCATCCAAAATCCAGACTGAGAGAAGTACAGCGCTGACCGGGACAAAATTGATGAACTGACCGGCCCGGGTAGAGCCGATTTTTTTGATTCCCTGATAGTACCAGACAAAACCAAGGACGGTTCCGAATAGCCCGAGGTAGAAAAGGCTGGCCCAGGAAATGATTGAATAGGTTTGAATGTTTTGCAACAGCCCCTCAACACAGGCGAACGGAAACAGCAGGATTGTTCCGATTACCGCCGAATAAGTGACTGCCACCAGCGGCGAGAATCCCTTTAACGCCGCTCGTCCCACCAGAGAGTAAGTCACCCAGCTGGCAACACTGCCAAAAATATAGAGTTCACCTTTCCCGATCCCTTCGAGCAGTAACATTGTTGGGTGGCCATGGGTAATGACGATGACTGCCCCGAAGATTGAGAGAATGATGCCTAATACTTTTTGAAAATTGAGTTTTTCTTTAAATATCAGGGTCGCAAACAGGCCAATGAAGATTGGATTATTAGCGATAATCACCGCTGCGCGCCCGGCTTCGATTAATTCCAGTCCTTTAAAGAAGAAGGCGTTGTAGGCAAATATACCGCTGAGTCCAAGCAGTACTAACGGCAGCCACTGCCCCGATTTGATGGCGGGCAACTTTCCATAGCTGCGTAGCGTAAGGAAAACCAACACGAGAGAAGCAATAGAAAAACGTAGAAAGGCTGCAGAAAAGGGCGACACTTCCCCGGCCAGCAACCGGCCGGCGATGAAGGTTCCGCCCCAGAATGTAGCCATCAGTAGCAGTTTTAAATAGATGATGAAATTTGATTGGCTGGACATAAGTCCATATTTATACCCCTATCTGAAATAAGAGGGGATATAAATATGGATTTAATTGAGCTGGGGCGCCGGACTAACCTGTTTCCCCCAGTATTCATGAAGCAACAATGAGAACAACAGCA
>JAPHSA010000272.1 GCA_026193235.1 Deltaproteobacteria bacterium
CCCAGAGGGGGCCCTGACGGTGGTGACGGCGGCAGAGGGGGGCATGTTTATTTCGTCGTCGATGAAGCGCTTTCGACGTTGCTCGATTATCGCTATATGCATCATCATAAAGCCAAGAATGGTGCGCCCGGTCTGGGGAAAACCAAGCATGGGAAAAATGGCGAATCCCTCGAATTGCGGGTACCGTCTGGTACTCTGATATATGATGATGAAACGGGTGAACTGCTTGCCGATCTGACTGAAGTTGGAGAACCTCTCCTGTTTTTACAGGGTGGACAGGGCGGCCGAGGAAATGCGCGTTTTGCCACCAGCACAAATCGTGCTCCAAGGCATGCGCAACCAGGAATAGCCGGGGAAGTGAAATCTTTACGGCTGGAGTTAAAACTACTGGCTGATGTTGGATTAGTCGGCTTACCGAACGCCGGAAAATCGACTCTAATTTCATCCGTATCTGCAGCCAAGCCCAAAATTGCCGACTACCCGTTTACCACACTGGTGCCCAACCTTGGCGTTGTGCCCTATGCCGGATTCAAAACCATGGTGATGGCAGATATCCCGGGTTTGATTGCCGGCGCAAGTGAGGGCCAGGGCCTGGGGACGCGTTTTCTTCGCCACGTTGAACGGACCGACCTGTTTCTTCACCTGGTTGATCTTTCCTGTATGCAGGAGGGTGATCCGTTCGAAAACTTTCAGATGATCAATACGGAATTGAGTCGTTATGACGACTCTTTGGTAGACAAACCCCAGCTGGTTGTCTTGACTAAAATCGATATTACTGAAGTCCGTGAACAGGCAGAGCAGTTGGCAGAGCACTTTGAAGCCCTCGGATACCCGGTTTTCTGCATTTCAGCTGTTACCGGTGAAGGATTGAAAGAACTGGTTACGGCGGTTGGCAACGAGTTGGACCGTTTACGTGAAAAGAGTTCGGGGTCTGAGACCGGATTATAATATCCATGGTTAAATAGAGGGGCTATGCGAAAAGCGTTACTTTCCCACGTGAAGCGGGTTGTGGTTAAAATTGGCAGTGGAGTGATCTCAAATGCTTCCGGGCTGGAAAATGGCCAGGTTGCGGCAATTTCAGAAGATGTCTGCCAGTTGCTTGATGCTGGGCTGGAGGTCATTCTGGTCTCCTCAGGCGCAGTTGCTGCCGGTAAAGGGCAGCTCGGGATCAGTGGCCGCCCGCAGACCATCCCGCAAAAACAGGCTGCGGCAGCGATCGGCCAGACCCGCATCATCCGGGAATACAAAGAGACTTTTCAGTCACGTAACTATAATGTCGCTCAGGTGTTATTGACCCGTGATGACCTCTCCAACCGGCGGCGCTACCTTAATGCGCGCAATACCGTCATGACTCTGCTGGAGTACGGGGTAACCCCGATTGTCAATGAGAATGATACGGTCGTTGTCGAGGAGATCCGCTTTGGTGATAACGATAATCTTTCAGCTCTGGTGACCACGCTGGTGGATGCGGACATGTTAATTATTCTTTCCGATGTTGATGGTTTTTACGATCAGGATCCGGCCGAAAATCCCCAGGCACAGTTAATTCCTATCGTTGAACAGGTGACCCCGAAAATCGAAGCTTTGGGTGGAACAGCAAAAAGCAGCCTCGGGACCGGTGGTATGACGACGAAGTTGAAAGCAGCTAAAAAAGCAGCTCTCAGTGGGGTCGGAACCCTCATAGTCAACGGCCGCAGCCCGAACATCCTTGCCCGGATTTTTGCCGGTGAGGAGGTGGGAACTTACTTTCTTCCGGCGCAGTCGAAGCTGACGGCAAAAAAACACTGGATTGCTTTTTCAAAAAAACCACGCGGAAAAATTATGGTTGATGAGGGTGGCTGCCTGGCTGTTGTCAAGGGGGGAAAAAGTTTATTGCCATCGGGCATTTGTGGAGTTGATGGTGGTTTTGAACGCGGTGACGCGGTGCGCCTTTGCGACCGTGATGGGCACGAGTTTGCCCGCGGGGTCATCAGTTATTCCCTGGCGGAAACCCTGCAGATTATGGGTAAGCAAAGTGCTGATATTGAAAAAATCCTCGGGTACAAATATCGAGATGAAGTGGTTGAGCGTGATAACCTGGTGTTGACGGTCGAAGGCGAAGAGGAGGTCAATTAGATGGGGATTTATGACGATATGCTTGCTCTGGCGCAAGCCGCTCAGCAAGCATCCAGAATAATGGCGAATCAGTCCTCAACCATCAAAAATCAGCTGCTTTTCCAGATGGCGGATGCCTTGGAGCGCGATCAGGATCAACTGCACAAAGAGAACGAAAAAGATCTTCAGCAAGCGCATGCCAATGGGATGTCTGCGGCCCTGGTTGACCGACTGACACTAACAACAGAGCGGATTCAGGGGATGGCAGATGGCCTGAGAGAAGTTGCCGCGTTGCCTGATCCGGTGGGTGAAGTGACCGGTATGTGGCTGCGACCGAACGGTATTCGCGTAGGTCGGCAGCGGATTCCTCTGGGCGTGATCGGAATTATTTATGAATCGCGGCCGAATGTCACAGCAGATGCTGCCGGGCTCTGTTTAAAAAGCGGCAATGCCGTGATTTTGCGAGGTGGTTCAGAAGCGCTTCATTCTAACCGTGCTATTGGTGAAATTCTTCAAAAAACATTACAGCACACAGGATTACCGCAAGCAGCATTACAGGTGGTCACGACCAGCGACCGCCATGCGGTGACTGAACTGCTCAAACTGGAGGAGCAGATTGATCTGATTATCCCCCGTGGTGGGGAAGGGTTGATCCGCTTTGTCGCAGAAAATTCCCGTATTCCTGTCATCAAGCATTACAAAGGGGTTTGTCACACCTATATTGACGCAGTTGCCGATTTGCAAATGGCAGAAAGGATTTGCCTCAATGCCAAGGTCCAACGACCCGGCGTCTGTAATGCTATGGAAACCCTGTTGATTCACCGGGAGGTTGCACCGGAGTTCCTGCCGCAAATTGTGATCGCGATGAGACAGGCGGGGGTTGAATTACGCGGTTGTGAAA
>JAPHSA010000150.1 GCA_026193235.1 Deltaproteobacteria bacterium
AAAAATAAAGAACATATCCAGCCAAAAGTTTGAATATGCCTGCCGTTACCGATCGTCAATATAGGCCATAGCACGCCGGTCTCCAGCCCCTGTACATATTCCACACAGGACACCATAATTGGATAGTAACGAACAACCCGACGTATCTCCCTCGGCCGAAAGGATGCCTGATGAGCTTGGTGGTGACCGGACTGATTCTGTTCTTTGGCGTACATAGTATATCGATCCTGAACGACCCCTGGCGGGAGCGCATGTCGAACAAGCTGGGGATATGGCCCTGGAAGGGACTGTACTCACTGGTTTCGATTATCGGTTTCGTCCTGCTCATCCAGGGTTATGGCCTCGCCCGCTTCGACTCGGAGTTTTTATATCTGCCCGCTCCGTGGCTGAAACATCTGACGATGCTGCTGATGATTCCGGTTTTTCCTTTGCTGCTGGCGACCTATCTTCCAGGCAAAATCAGCGCCTTTGTCAGGCATCCCATGCTGCTGGCCACCATCCTCTGGGCGTTCTCCCATCTCCTGGTTAACGGCAGGCTGATCGATATTCTGCTGTTTGGTTCGTTTTTCGTCTGGGCCGTTCTTGATCTGGTTTCTATGGGTCGGAGAGCGCAACGCCCCTTGCCCGGAGCACCTGATTCCAAAGTCAACGATTTCGTTGCTCTCATCGGCGGACTTGCACTCTACGCTGTCTTTGTGGGCGGGTTGCATGCTGTGTTGATTGGAGTGCCGCTGGTGGGTTAGGAAAAAACGGCGAGAAAATAGGGGGGAGTGTCCAAAGTTTTCTGCGTTCTCTTTGATTTATGTGTTCACTCATTCGTTATATATGCGAACCTAGCGCGACAACCAAGCTTCTGCCTCTTCTTTGTGATCTCTATCAAAAGCCTTAATTTCGAGACCGGGGTATAGTGCCCCTTCAATTTCGCTGACTTTCTTTAACCAGGTTTTATCAGTCAATACTGCTGCCCGGTCAAATTTCTTCATAAGTCTCAACATCGCCGGAAGTCGAGAAAATTCAAGGGCAATCGCACCAAGTGATGGAAGATGAAAATCAATAACATCATAAAGCATTCTGCCATTTTCAATATTTTCCGATTTGCTGACGAGTTCATCCAGTGCGATACGCATGTCTTCAGTGTTCAATCTTCCACTCATCTCGATATCTAGACGATTTAGACCAGTTGGCGTTATTATCAGCATGAATGATCCTTTCTCTAGCTAGCCATGGGTCGATGTTGCAGAGGGGCAGCAGTGATCGGGGTATGGTGAGGCAGTTTTCAGTGCGCCAAAAGTCGCGACAGTTCTTACCCCTCAACTGATCTACAGGAGATTCTGAAAATTAACTTTGTGTCAATTTTACCATTAAACAGATAAATCTCGATTGTTGTTTTCTGCTATGCTGTTTTTTTGATTTTACTACTTTGGAGTACTACATGAACATGATCATCAACGATCCGCATGCACCTCGCTATACGGATCGCCTCTTGCCTGAATATCGCCATTTGCCGTTTCAAAACCCCCACCCATTTCTGGATGAAGACGGGCATTCCTTTGGGGAACAATTGACTCCTGCGGAATCATTTGCAGCTGACAACTGGATGGAGTGTGAGGAATATCTTTATTCGATCGATTTGTTCAATCACGGCTATTGGTGGGAAGCACACGAACGCTTAAAGCATGTGAGTACTGGCGCGGGACGCAAGTCGGAAGCAGGAGTTTTTATCCAGGGGTTGATCCAGATTTCGGCCGCCCTGCTCAAATATTCTATGGAGGAATATGCCCCGGCGAAAACGCTGGCCGAACTTGGATTAGGCAACCTTGCAATCGATACCAATCCGTTTCTGGGGATTGATGTTGTTGCGCTTAAACGTGCGGTGCTCGATTGCCTCGCCGCTCCAGAGAACGGATACCCCAGCCTCCGTCTGGCCGGGATCAGGTTGCATTGAACCATGCAGAAAACATTAGTTATACTTGGGGTTGTGATTATCCTGGCAGGTTTGCTCTGGCCCTGGCTGGGCAAGTTACCGTTCGGGCGGCTGCCGGGGGATATTGTCATTGACAAGCCGGGGCTCAAAATGTTCTTCCCGATCACCAGCATGCTGCTGGTCAGCGGCTTGATTTCGCTGATCATGTGGTTGTTCAGAAAGTAGGTCTTACCATGCGTCGCAACGAAAAAGCAGTCACTGAACTGCCGGATATAGAAGCCATCCTGCGGGCAGGAAAAGTCTGCCAGCTGGCCTTTGCCGACGAGCCGGCACCATATATCGTTAACCTGAATTACGGCTACCACGACGGTGCCCTGTATTTCCATTCCGCCCCGGAAGGCCGTAAAATGGAGCTGATCGCCGGTAATCCACGGGCCGCCTTCAATATTGTGATTGATCTGGGAATCATCGAAGGAGGACAGGCCTGCGACTGGAGCTGCCGGTACCGTTCGGTGGTCGGTCACGGCCGGATCCGTATGATTGTCGGTCTGGAGGAGAAACGCCGGGGGCTTGATATTATTATGGCCCAATATACAGAAGGAAAGTTCGACTATGCGGACAAAACGGTCAAATCGACGGCGGTTTACCGGCTGGAGATCGCGGCCATGACGGCCAAACAGTCACGGACGGACAGTTGACGCCGGAACGGTGGGGAAGCTTTTTCGGCAGCAGTCCGGATGACCCCGGTTTGCGGAACGAGGTCCCCGGGTGCTGATTTCAATCATCGCTGCCATGGCAAAAAACCGGGTGATCGGAAACCAAGGCCAACTCCCCTGGCATCTGCCAACCGATCTGCGGCGCTTCAAGCACCTGACTATGGGGCATACATTGCTGATGGGTCGGCAGACGTTTGAAGCGATCGGGCATGCTTTGCCGGGTCGGCGCACGATCATTCTCAGCCGCAATACTGATTACCAGGCTCAAGGCTGTGAGGTCGTAGATAATATTCGGTTGGCACTGCAGCTGGCAGAAGGTGCCGAGCATCTGTTTATCTGTGGTGGCGCAGAAATTTATCGACAAACTCTACAATTGGCCGAACGCATCTACCTGACCGAGCTGGATATCGCGGTTGAGGGAGATGCTTTTTTCCCTGAGTTACGGGCGGGCGAGTTCCAGACTCGGTACTGCGAACAGAGTGACGATAAGATCAGTTACCAGTTCTCCATATTAGAGCGCGGGAAGAACGATCATAATCCAACAAATGATGAAGGATAAAATTATGTGTAGCAGATTTTTACTGACAATTCTTGGGCTATTTCTTCTCAGCTCCTGCGGCCCGCAGACCTACAATTACAGTAACGTCGATACCGCCGTGCCGCAGCTGGTCGTTCAGGCTGAGGCAACGGTTAAGGCCATGCCTGATTTGCTGAAAATGCGCCTGGGAGTGGTGACCGAAGCAGAGGATGCGGGCCAGGCTTTAGCAGAGAACAATCAGCGGATGGAAGCCCTGATGCTGATGCTGGAAGATATGGGTGTTTCCCGGGAAGCGTTGGCAACCGGACAGTTTCAAATCCGCCCGGAATGGAGTGTGCCCCCGCGGCCGACCCCGGCAAACTGGCAGCGGAAAATTGTCGGTTATCGGGTCAGTAATGAACTGCATGTAGCGACACCCAAGGTTGATCTGGCTGGCGATCTGCTTGGCTTAGCCCAGTTGGCTGGAGCCAACCAGATTGGTGGATTACAGTTTGATTTGGCTGAGCCGGAACTGCACCGTCAACAGGCCATTACGGAGGCAACAGAGAAGGCTATCCGTAAGGCCCAGACCTTGGCAGCAGCGGCAGGAGCCAGGTTGGGTGAGATTGTGTCACTTACCCTCAACGATTCCGGTTATGCTGCGGCGCCGACAATGATGCTGGCCGAGGCGCGTGCCGCAACGGCTGATTCCGTTCCGATTGCTGCGGGGAAAGTTGACGTTCAGGCGGGGGTGACAATTGTATATCGTCTCCTGAAGAATTCTCAGACCAGCCATTAAGAGGCTAAAAATGATCAGTGTCGCGAGAGAAAAAACAGCCAGTTTTGATGTCGACCCACAGCGAGGATTTACCCCGCTCTGTCCTGATGAATTGCCGGTTGCTGGAGGTGATGAAATCGCCGGGGAGTTGAATGCTCAGGCCGCTTTTGCAAAGCTGCGTCTGGTCAGTAAAGATTGCCATCCTGCGGCAGCTCCATGGGTGGCAGATTCAGCTGAAGAAATCATGCAACCGGTCGCTGGGGATTATCCTAATCTGGATATCAAATGGCCGCCGCACTGTGTTGTCGGGACTGAGGGCAATCGGCTGATTCCCGGTCTGCCGGATGAAGATGAATATGACCTGGTGATCGAAAAGGGCATGGACCCGTTGATGCATCCATACGGGGCCTGCTATCAGGATCTGATGGAAACGAAGAGTACAGGTGCCATCGAATGGTTGGGAGAACAAGGGATCAAAACCATTCTGCTCGGTGGCTTGGCAACCGATTACTGCGTCAAAACCACAGGGTTACAACTGTTGCGTGCCGGATTTCAGGTGATTATCAATCTGGCCGGTTGTCGCGGTGTCGCCGAGGAAACCAGTGTGCAGGCGCTTGAGGATCTACGTGTTGCCGGAGCGGAATTTATCACCAGCAGCAAGGAACTGAGCAGTTGATGAAAAAGCCCCTCGATCGCTGGTTGATCAACAGCCTGATGGATACTGATCTTTACAAGCTCACCATGCTTCAGGCCTTTTATCATGCACCTGAATTTCGGACTGTTGACGTCGAATGGAAGTTCGCCTGCCGCAACCGTAATGGCTTCAGTCTGGCCGAATTGATTCCAGAAATTCTGCGGCAACTCGAACACCTCTGTACCCTGTCCTTTGCCGATGAAGAGCTCGATTATCTGGCATCTTTTCCTTTCTTTAAACCTGATTTTATCGAGTATTTGCGAGTTTTCCGCCTCGATATGCGTTTTGTCGAACTGCAGTCCCAGGGAGCCGATATTGATCTGCGCTTTCGCGGGCCCCTGATCCATGTGACGCTGTTCGAAATTTACGCTCTGGCAATTATCAGTGAGTCGCACACGATGTTGCACTGTCCCCAGGTGAATCTGGTTGCGGCACGGGAAAGGTTGGCTGAAAAAATTGCCTTGCTGAAAAACCATGAAAACATGCCCGGTTTTTCCTTTGCCGATTTCGGCACCAGGCGCAGAGCGACCAAAGCCTGGCAAGCTGAAATTCTGTTGACCTTGAAACGAGAAGTCCCAGAGTATTTTTCCGGTACCAGCAACCTTGAATTTGCCCAGCAACTTAACCTGATGCCGATCGGCACCATGGCCCACGAGTGGTTTCAGGGCTGGCAGGCGATCACCCGTTTGTCCGATGCGCAGAAGGCAGCACTGGAAGGTTGGGTGCGTGAATATCGCGGCCGCCTGGGTATTGCTTTGACCGACTGTTATTCGATGGATTCTTTTATCCGGGATTTCTCTGATCCCTATTTTGGAAAGCTTTATGATGGCCTGCGCCATGACAGTGGCTCCCCGTTTGAATGGGGCGAAAAAGCGCTCTCCATGTACCAGCAAATGGGGATTGACCCGTTGACCAAAACCCTGGTTTTCAGCGATGGGTTGACCTTCCCGCGGATGATTGAAATTTATCAGTATTTTAAAGGGCGCACGAAAGTGTCTTTCGGAATTGGCACAAATTTGATGAATGATATTGGCTGCCCGCCGCTCGACATGGTGATTAAGCTGATTGCCGCCAATGGTAAGCCGGTAGCAAAAATCTCCGATGAACCGGGTAAAAGTATCTGTGAAGACCCGCAATACCTGCGTTATCTGGCCTCCGTTTACGCCATTGAGCACAAGCTGGATCATGTATGAAACATTATAATGTTATCGTCGTTGGTGGCGGAGCGGCAGGAATCTTCGCCGCTGGCTTTGCCGCTATGCATGGGTCTCAGGTATTGCTATTGGAAAAGAATCAGCATCCTGGAGCCAAGGTTCTCATTACTGGGAAAGGACGCTGTAATCTCACCAATAGCGAGTATGATGCCCGCCAATTCTGCGAGGTTTTCGGGCGTAATGGTAAAAGTCTGCTGACGGCACTCTATGCCTTCAGCGTTGAGGACACGATTCATTTTTTTGAACAGCACGGGCTGCCGTTGAAAACCGAACGTGGCGGGCGGGTGTTCCCGGCACGGGGGACAGCCGTTGATGTGCAAAAGGTTCTCGATGCTTTTATCAAGGCATCAGGGGTTGATTTAAAAACGAGCTGTGCCGTGAAAAACATAGAGCTTTCCGGGGGTCGGGTGGCCAGGGTTTTGACCTCCCAGGGGGAGTTTTCCGCGGACAGCTTTATTGTTGCCACCGGTGGACTATCCTACCCGGAAACCGGCTGTACTGGGGATGGTTATCACTGGGCAGAAGAGACTGGTCACCGGCTGATAAAACCTGAACCGGCTTTGGTGCCTATCCAATTGGTTGAGCCTTGGACGGCAGAAGTGAGTCATTTCAATCTTAAAAATGTTCAGATCAAAGCCATGCAACAGGGTAAGTTATTAACCGAACGTTTTGGTGAAGCATTTTTCACCCGCGGCGGAATCGGTGGGCCGATCATCTTGGACATGAGTGCCAATATCCGGGATGCCCTCAAATATGGGCCGGTCAGCTTGGTTCTGGATTTGAAACCAGCGGTTGAAACTGAATTATTTGATAAGCGCCTGCAGCGTGAATTAGCCAGCCACAGCAATAAAGACTTCCGCAATTCACTGGAAAATCTACTTCCAAAAGATATGATTCCGCTATTTATCGGCTTGTCGGGCATTTCGCCGGACAAAAAATGCCATTCGGTTACCAAAGTAGAGCGGGAGGCACTATTGGCCCTGTTCAAAAAACTTGAATTACAGGTCAGTTCTGTCGGTGGTTTCAAAAAAGCGATTGTCACTTCTGGCGGGGTGTCTTTGAAAGATATCGATATGCGCACCATGCGCTCGAAAAAGATTGAAAATCTCTACTTTGCCGGGGAAGTGATTGACCTGGATGGCCCGACCGGAGGCTATAATTTACAGCTCTGCTGGTCGACCGGCTATCTGGCGGGGATTAGCGCGGCTGGGGGCTAGGAAGGCTGGACGAAGAGCCTCGCAAGGGTGACATACAGAATAAAGAAAACGCCCACGATCTGAAAACCGCGAGCGCCAGTTTTTGCCTCTGGATTTAGGGGTAAAGGTTCTTTATGTGAAGTCAGAGTTTGAAGCCGGGTTACCTGTTTTTTTGCAATCCCCAAAGACGTTCTGCGTTCCCATGAGCAATCAAGTGAGCGACATCTTCTGGGAGTTCCGCCAGTCCCCTTTTCCAATAATCCATCTGCTTTTGATAAAAATCACTCCAGTGCTCTGCAAACACATTATCCAGGGCAAAAATAAATCTCTCAGGATGCTGCGTAAAAAGTTCTTTCCATTCAGGAGCAAGCAGCTCTCCAGAAAAGACATCTGTCCATGGCTGGTTTGAACCCTCGACCGCTGCAGGGTTGGTCCATCCCGTGTGAAAATAAATATTTTTATGGTTGGTGATCAGCCGTAGACACCTCTCTGCGCTTAGCTGACCCATATGTGTGAGTACGAATGGCTGTTCCGGATGTTGATTGAGCATTTGCTTAAATGCTCTCATGAATTTCTTTTTCTGTTGCCCCTGCAACGAAGCAAATTCTATGTGGGCAACAAAAGGCCAGCCGTTATCAATCGCATAATCCAGCGCGACATCTACCCTCTTGTCGTTTGGCAAGACAGCGACCTCAGGAGCTTTTTCCCCCTTTTGGGCATGATAAATCAGGACCTCTGCCATCGCATGGTAGCGTTTTGTTGTGATTTGTTTTTTGAGAATTTCATAATATTGTTGTGAATTTGTATCGTAGGGATCACCTTTGGTTCTTACCGCGGGTGTAATCTTCCCGGGATTTCTTTTGGTCAACTTTAGTAAATTGCCCCCCTTTAAATTGCCACGTGCGGATAATATTGTTTGACGGACTCCGGTAGCATCCATAAGAGAAATGATCTTGTCTATCGGAACCAGATTGTGATCGACCTGACTGTGCGCATCGACAAAATACAGTTCTGTCGCATTGGCTGTTAAGCAGCTGATTTGGGTAAAAATTAGAACGAAAAGAAAGATTTTTTCTACATTGCCATACAGCATATTGACCTCCTTGCATAAAGACTATTTTCAGAGGCACAAGGGAGTGGAGGTAGCAAGAAGAATTGAGGGTTCGGGTCGAGAAGTTTATCGCCCTGTAGATTATTCTATGGAGCTTAAATTCTAACTCCGGTTTGGAAAATTGCAATTTTTTACAAATCAACCATTCAACAAAAAAGCCCACCCGTTTTACGGGTGGGCGCGATCGCACTGGAGGTGAAGATCAGGGATTTACGAAATCCGGATTAACCCGGATTTCAGTTGAACAGGAATGCAGCTATCTGCTCAGCACGACCCGATAGCGAGCTTTCCC
>JAPHSA010000171.1 GCA_026193235.1 Deltaproteobacteria bacterium
CCGTTAAAATTTTTACCGCTGGCACGTATATAGTTCCATTTGAAGCGACTGCTGCCGGCCCTGCGGGTTTCCTGTTCTACATCGATGAGCTTACTCTCAGTCATTTGGCCGTCGACCTGGGAGTGACTTGAGATATCTGCAATCGTCTTAGAAATCAGGGCTTCTCGGGATTCAAAGCCGAAGAGTTTTACTGCCGCATCGTTGCAATCAATAATCTTGTAGCCACGGAAGACCAGCATGGCTTCGATTGATCCCTCAAACAGGGCGCGGTATTTTTTTTCACTCTCTTCAAGAGCCGTTTCTGTTCGTTGGCGTTGATCTATCTCCTCCATCAATTGCTGGTTTGTGCCCTCCATGGTAGATATCTTTTCACGCATGACATGGCGCAGACGATCCAGACTCTGGCTCAGGGCACTGAGCTCTTTTGAACCGCTAACTTCAAACTGCTGTCCGAGGTTGCCTTCTGACATGGCCTCTGCAAAGGCGCTGAGATGTTCAATGGGTCTGGTGATCTTTTTTGCCAGCAGGATGATGATGATAATCACAGATGTGATCAGACACAGGTAAAAGACCAGGAAACGGTTTCGTGCGGCACTGAATCGTTCTTCAATCAAGGCGCTGGTATAGTGGATTTCTATTTCTCCTAATTCATCCCCCGCGCGCTGGAGAATAATCCGGTTGGAGATAATCTCTCCTTTTTTTGAAGTAAATGGCCGTTCACGAAGTAGTTGAATATCCCCGGCATATTCCACCAGGGAAAGCTTGATGATGTCAGGGTTTGAGAAGAAAGAGTCGATGTCAAAAGTGAGTTGTTCAATATCTCCGTTATACAGCGGCTCTGATATGACGTTGTTCAATAGCTGATTGTTCTGGTTGATGATTTCATGGAAACGGGCATATTCATGAGCCCGATTTTCACGAAAATGAAAAAATATGTACGGGAGACTGACCAAAATGAGCGCCAGCAGCACTGTGTAGAGGATCTGCATCCGGACAGTCCAGTGTTGCACTCCGTTTACTCCTTCAACAGCCCTGAAAGATGTTTATGATGAATGGGTGGTCAAGCGTTAAGAACTGGCCATGATCTCATCTATTTTGTTTGCCAGAACTGACGAGCTGAACGGTTTCTGGAGCAGATTGATCCCTTCTTTCAGAATCCCGTGGTTGGCGATAATATTCTGCGTGTAACCTGACATGAAGAGGACCTTTAATTTAGGCTCTATTTCCTTGAGCCTGTTGGCCATTTCCAAACCATTCAAGTCCGGCATGACAACATCGGTCAGCACAAGGTCAAAACCGGGGTTCGATTCAAACAAGGCAATAGCCTCCAGGGGTGATTTTGTTACCGTAACCTTGTGGCCGATATCTGCGAGCATCGCTTTGGTGATTTCCCGCACCATGTCATCATCTTCGACCAGCAGCAGTTGACAGCTGGTGGGGATAGGGGTCTCAACACTGAGCGCTTCAACTGTCTGCTCATAGCTGGTATCACGTGGCAGATAGATTTTGAAGGTCGCTCCGCCGCCCGGTTCACTGTAGACTTTGATAAAACCATTGGCCTGCTTGACGATGCCATAAACCGTTGCGAGACCAAGACCGGTGCCCTTGCCAATAATTTTGGTTGTGAAAAATGGCTCAAAGATATGTTCAATGGTTTGTTTATCCATCCCAATGCCCTGGTCACTGATCGCCAGCAAAACAAACTGTCCCGGTTTGATGTCCGGATAATGCCTGGTATCGGTCTCGTCAAATATAACATTGTTCGTCTCGATTGTGAGTTTCCCCCCATCAGGCATAGCATCGCGGGAGTTGATTGCCAGATTGAAGAGGATCTGTTCCAGGTGAGTGGGATCGCAGCGGATCGGCCAAAGATCCTTGGTTTTGAAGACTTCCACTTGGATCATCTCGCTAAGAATGCGGGACATTGGCATCTTCAATGCTTCAATAAGGGTGTTGAGATCGACTCTCTGAGGGTCAGTGACCTGCTGGCGTGAAAAAGCGAGCAGCTGGCGGGTTACCTCAGTGGAATGGCTCGCCGCTTTTTCAATATCATCGACAAATCGCAGCAGTGACCCTTCTTGCGGCATCCGTTTCCGCAGCAGGTGTGCGGAGCCGATAATAACACTGAGCATATTGTTGAAATCATGGGCTATCCCACCTGCCAAACGCCCGATGGTTTCCATCTTCTGCGACTGTAACAACTGTTCTTCCAGTTTTACTTTTTCCTCTGCTACTCTTTTCTGCTCAGTGATGTCCCGCAGGAGAGCATGAAAGACCATGGTGTCACCGAGCGGAATCAATGTTGCCGTCACTTCAACGAAAAACTCTTCACCATCAGCGCGTTTATGCAGCCATTCGAATTGGTGACTGCCTGATTCGAAACATTCCTGTTGGATTTTTATGGCTTCTTCAGCGGAAGGGGCACCATCACTCTGATATTCAGGAGAAAGGTCGGGCAGCAGCTTAGAAATCAGCTCGTCCGGGGACTGATAACCGAACATTTTAACTGCCGCAAGGTTACAGTCGACAATCTGAATGCCTTGCGATAAGAGCGTCGCATCAACGGAACGCTGAAACAGGGAACGGTATTTGTCTTCACTTGCTTCGAGCTCCTCGATTTTTTCGCGGATGGAATCGCGCATCCGGATGAAACTCTGGCCCAGAAGTTTAAATTCCTCCGCACCGGCAACTTTGATTTCCTGTCCAAGATCACCCCCGGCCATGATTTGAGCTGCAGCGCTGAGTTGTTCGATGGGTATGGTCAGCTTTCTTGCGATCATGTAGATTACGAGGGACAGGACAGAGATCAAGGCGAATGAAAAGATCAGGAATTGGGTCTGAGATGCGCTGATGCGTTGTTCGAAAAATGCGGTGGAGTATTTAAGATTGATCTCGCCGAGCTCTTCGATCCCCCGGGTAATGGTGATATGGCTGGTAAAAAATTCACCCGCTTGTGCGCTTACGGACCTTTGTTTTTCAATATGAATATCACCGTTAAATTCGCGTAGTGATAGCAAGACCATTTCCGGGTTGGAAAAGAAGGATTCAACAATAATATTGACCTGTTCAAGGTTGCCGTCGTACAGCGGTTCGGCGATGACCACTTTCAGCAGCCGAGAGTTCTCCTCAATGGTCGTAGTGAAACGTTCCAATTCCTGCTTACGTGCCTGATTGGTAAAAAAACCATAGGATAAAGCACTGATCGACAATGCCACCAGCAAAACTGCAAAGATGATCTGAAGACGTATATTCATTATTTTAACTTATCCAAATCTTCAAACTGCACCACTTTCCGATAAGCTTCACGTTGTTTATCAACCCCTATGCGTTCGGTCAACTTCTTCCAGCGCTCTGCAACAGCATCCAATGCTTTCTGAGGCGAGTCCCGCCCGGTGATGGCTCGATAAACGCCGACCGAGAGTAGATAGACATACTCCTGGCCGCGATAAATACGCAGGTCCATCACTTGATTGGAGATCTGATTCATCTGTGTCAGGGTGCTGACGTAGGATTCGGCCACATCTTTGGTCCAGCCGGCATTTTTTATCCAGAACTCTTGGTCCAGGTCTGAATTGCGGAAGGGATTCATACCAAAGCGACCGATAATCATGTCGGAGCGATGGTTTTCCCTGTTAGCATAAAAACCGAGAAAATCAAAAGCCGCTTCCTTATATTTTGATGATTTGGCAACAGCACTGGTCCAGCCGTAGACAAAATAAGGCGCTCGATTCACCTGGGGAAAGTCTTCCCAGGCTCCTGAGTGACGATTCCAGACCCGCCGGGAACCGGGAGACATGGCTGCCGCAACCTGGTTGCGCAAAGGGTTGCCGGGCTGCATGGCCTCGACAAAAGGATCGTCCCAGGAATCAGAAAACACGGCTTCCCCCCGACCAAAAGACTTGATAACCTGGGGAAAACTGAAATTTCGCCCGCCTTCGGGATACAGGCTCTGTGCTGCAACAAAATCCTTCAATGCTTCAACGAACCCGGGACTGTTGATCAACGGCTCCATCGTCTCCAGATCAAAATAAAACCCTCCGCCGACGTTGGGGTGCATGGCATATGGTGCGGCACGTTTAATAAACTGATTACCGAGGAGGGCATCACTTACGGAAACCTCTGTCAGTCCGGCGATAGTGCGGCCGTTATCCAGGGGATGCTCGTGAAAATAGCGTGCGGTCTGTTGCAAGTCGATCCAGGTTTCTGGAACCTTAAGGGGGCGGCCAGTCTCTTTTTGATATTCTGTCTTAAAAATCGGATCATTGAGGATGTCCTTACGATATTGCAGAAAATGTCTGTCGCCATCAATCGGCACCTGATAGGGGATATCTCCCCAGCTGGCTATCCACTTGTAATGTGGCATGACATCCTGAAACTGGGGAGAAACAAGCATTTTTTCAGGAATCGGCTCCAGAGAGTCAACGACATCAGCAATCCACATGGACCCGTAGAACAGGGCATCGTACTTGTTCTTCTTCAGGCCGAGCAGAAGCTCCTGGTACAGCTTGTCGAAAGCGACAAAGTTAATGTTGATCTTGATCCCGGTAAGGGCCTCGAACTGCCTTGCATGCAATTCGACCGGTTCCCCGAGAACCGGCTTTTCTAATGAGAGTACTTCCAAGGTTATGCCGCTGTAATCTTTTTTGGCAATCTCCTGGGAGGAATAGGGATCGAAAGTTGCTGAAGCTGCCCGAGAGTCATCTACGGTCAACGATAAAATCGTCCCACATAAAATTACGCTGCATAAAAGGCAGGGCAGGTATTTCATCAAGGACGAGAACATCAATTGCAACGCTCGCATGATCGGCTCCCTCGAGACATGATCAACCTGTCCGGCATCGATATCAGCAGGAACAGCCATCTGCTGTATTTTTTCAAGAGTTGTTCCTCTCAATCTTTTTTATTACAACTATCTGTCTCTCTTATGTTTCAAATAAGACGTCAAGGATAAAAGGCTATAGAGAAAAATTGTAAAATAATAATAAAAGCAGGATAAATAGCTGTTTACATTGTAAAAGACATTACTTAATTTTAATTGACAAGTCAAACGGAATACTCAACACAAGATTATTACTGTAAGTGTCGGCTTATTGGACATCCAGCGAAGGTGATTTCCGCCTGAAAGTACCGCCCGCAGTAAAGCGTCTCTTAAGTAGCCTGCATGGTTTTTATGGGTCAGAAAATCGGGGAGATCAGAAATCACTGAAAACCGCCACTTCCAGTAATTTGCTCAGTGAAAGTCTTCTTCGCGCTGATGTCTGACCGCTAGAATTGTGACTGTTTTGTTGTCCTCAATTTCAAAGAGGACCACATAGCCTCTTGCTCCAAACGGGATAAGCATTTCACGAAGTAAGGGGTCTTCGGGGGTCGCCTTGCGGCAAGTGAAGGGAAAGTCTTGGAGGAATTCGACGCCTTTTCGAATGGAATCGAGTGCTTTTCGACCTTGACTAATCAGGATATCGGCTTCACGCAGCTTGTTGATGATTTCCTCTGGAAGGCAACGTTTCTTGGGCATGACTTCCTCCTTCAATAGCGGTCTTGAACCTTAACATAACCTTGGACCGTTTTAAGGGGGGCACTTCAGGTCTTGATTGATAGATTGATACTTCACAGCATACAGCCTTAATCTTTCTCCAAGGTGTCTGTCCCCAACATTACAAATTCGCAATTTAGGGAAACAAAGCTTGATATTTGCGCCCTCTGAGCTAATTTTAAATGGAAGGGTTGATATCACCAGTCAACATGAAAGGGAGGTGTTCATGATCAGGCATCGATTGCTGCATGATGAAGACATCCTTATTGTCTCTCCAGAGGCTCCGCTGGAAGCCAATGATTTTGAAATGTTAAATAAGGAAGTCACCATAAATAAATCAGCAAAATCGCAGTTGTTACTGACAACAATATTCTCTCTTTTTTGACCCAGATAGCGAAACATTTTGTGCAGACAGAAATTCGTCATCTCAGTAGCACTGAGTACCAAATGACGTTGGATTGGCTGCAGGAGCCGTAATGATGAATTCAAATATAAAATGGGAGACCGTTCATTCCATAGTGGTTGATTTATCCGAACTCATTCATGGTGACACTCTATACCATGACCTTTATCGGCAGCGTGCTGGTGAATATCTTGAAGATGAATTGTCGCGAGCCGACTACCACACTCTCAAACAACATCATGCCAGGATAGAAAGCCTGCCTAACCAGATCCGTAACGCAATGATGCACCATGACTGGCAACAGGTGCATGATTTGAGCGCTCTGCATACAGCGTTGCAAGATGAATACAGAGATAAAGCAGAAGTTGAGCTATTAGCCGGAAAAATTTACGAGCGGCAAGAGACTCCAATCGATCCTTTTTCCCCTGGAATGTATAAAATAGCGGGTATCGCGAGCAAAAATTTACCCGCCTTAAAACAAGAGATTATCCAAAGACTTGAACGGCTGTCACAGAGAGACAGAGACCGGCAGACTTTTTATCTTATGCGGTTAAGAGTATTCAAAAATCTGGTCCTCCATACAGACAAGCTGGATAGTGAAGATCTCAAAGAGCCTGTATCTATGTTAGAAGAAGAGGCAATAGCGGCATTGGGGAACAATAATTTGGCACAACTTGAACAATTGGCTGAAAAGATTCTAGATGCGTCAACAACCCGAAAAACCCTTACACCCACCGAACTATATAACGAAAGACATACTCCCCCAGAAAATTACCATTGCGATTTTACCCGCGAAACACTTGTAGCGGTTGACCAGTTGGGGCTGCAAAAATTTTCTGTTCCTTCCCGCTATGATGAATATGCTCCCTTTTCCCGATTCGCTTGGAATCCGACATATTCAAATGTGCAAAATAATCAAAATAATGTCCTTCAGGTTCCTGATATTCCTCTCCCCAAGGGAACCCCTCAGGCCATGAAATCACGCCTTCAGCTTTTCGCCATACACCCCTTTATAAATTCAGCGGGTGTTCGTTATCTCCCTACTATGCTCGCTGAAGATGTTCTGGTTGAAGATTTCCCTGAACCTGAAGCAGGCTCCAATCTTCCTCAGTCCGGCCTGATACAGGCACTCGGATTGAACCAGCGGAATCATCTCAACCGAAGACAAATCGAAACTGCTTTGGCGGAGAAAGGCCACAACATACTCCGCAACGATCTCGGCCTTGACCCAGCCCAGTTTAAAATCGTGTGCATTCCTCCCGATTTGCATCTGAGAATCGGGCAAGACAGGGGCTGGGGCCAGCAGAAAATCTGGACACACTTCGACGGCTACATGATTATGGCTGATTCAAGCAAGCGTGCTCTGGCAGGAGGAGATGTCCGTTATGGCGGAATATATGATTTGCTCGGACTCAGCAGCAGTTATGATTCGGAAAGAATAATTGTGCGCTTTGCCGTCGTACAACGCCGCCGTATGAAAATTTAATTCTACCTTGTGAATTTTACTTAAGGACTATTTATGGAGAGGTGAAATCGCCGAAACAGGCCGATGGTATAATTCTCAAAACTCAGAAGTTGTGACAGGGGAAAGTCTCGACTGGTAGCTGCGGCATCTACGTGAGCAAATATCCTTCCAAAACTCTTATCCACATATCCTTTGGAGTTCTGAAACGAGATTGCCGATTTGAAATCATTATGGTTGGCAAGTTTCATCACAATAAGCAATCATCATAGATCTATTATTGGCTCGATGAAAAGTTAAGGATGCTGCTGTGACGAATCAACCTGTATATGTTGGCGCACGTATTCAAACATGACAATCGATGATGCCACACTCACATTCAGGCTCTGAACAGTTCCAAACTGGGGGATATTCAGGGGCTGGATATCTGCATATTCACCAGGATCAAAACGACAGCCAAATTCTTCGTGACCAAAAATAAAGGCACTTTTACCGGGCAACTTTACTTCGCAGAGACTTAGATTTGAATCGGGCGATAGAAGAAAAAACTGGTAACCCTCACCAACCAACTGCTGATGGCAGGTTTTAAAATCATCGTGAAAGAATGCCGGAACCTTACGGAAGGACCCCTTCGCCGGTGAAGGGTCAAATGGGCCGATATCGATCAGGTGAACCGCCGCAGCGCCAAAGGCCTCAGCACTACGAAATATTTTTGGAACATTAAATCCCGGTTTTAACCGGTCGAGAACGAGGACAAATTGGTGGGCTCCTGCTTTTGCAAGGACGTTTTTCTGGCGTTCTTTCTGATATCGCAACAAGGTATTTCGATCACGGCGATTTATCATATCACTCTCTTTCAATGCTCTATTTATTAC
>JAPHSA010000149.1 GCA_026193235.1 Deltaproteobacteria bacterium
AGATGAAAACTCTGATTAGAGTCCGTGGATGACGTCGACTCCGGCCGCGTTGATCAGGTAGTCGGCAAAACGGTATACTGCGGCAGCTCTGGGAGAATCCCCAAGGATCACTTCAGTGGATGGTGGCACCAGTACTTTACCATGGCGACTCCCAGCATATCTCTCAAAGATTCACGGTCCGCACCCTTTTAACCAGCGATTAATATCGGAATTATTTAACATGTAACTTCTTTTGGAGATTGACGAGAGCGCCGATAAAGTCGCCCTGAAATGTGAAAACCAGACTATTGAAAGCGGCAAAAAAGTTCTGGTTCGTGCTTTCCTGTCATTATTTACAACTCAAAAATGTCCATTGCTTGTGGAGGCGATTCAGGCAGCCGACCAGAAGAGTACGGCTGCTCTGTAGGATGGGTAAAGAAACGCTTGCCCCATGTGAACGGGGCAAGCGTTTCTTTATGTGTCGAGGAATTGGCTAAAGATCAGAAGCGCCAGTTAACGAAGACCATTCCTGGTGCGACCTCGTTAGGGAGGTTGCCGAACCATTTTTGCGTTTCATTCATGATGTTGAACAGGCCGATCTGAACGCCCTTGTCAGAAGCTTCCGCATAGTTAATAAAACCGAGCTGAAGCCCGTGCAGTCTGGCCGCATAATTAAAAGCAGCCCACTGGAGGCCTTTCAGCTCTCCTTTGGCGTAGTTGACAAGGTAGGCCAACTGAGCACCCTTATAGCTCTCCGAATAGTTGGCGATAAGGCTGAGGGACAGCCCCGAGCTATCGCCAGTGGAGCCGTTAACGAACCCGAGAGCGAGAGCGTTCTGCGGATTTTCATTCCAAAGACCCAAGATGATGCCTTCGATCTGGGTCGTTCTGGGTTGAATGGCAATATCGGGCATCAGGCTCAACTGAAAGCCTTTCGTCTCTGCAAGTGCTCCGGTAGCAAAACTGCAAAGGATGATAACGAACAGTAGTTTCTTCATTAGGCATTTCCTCCAAGATTAATATGCAAACAATGTGCAGGAATAATTCTAACAACTTGCTTAAAACACAGTATAACAGATTGTTGACTCCAGATATTGTAACAAGATGGAATCCGTGGTCAGAATATCGGTATGTTTTGAGATGTTTTCTGCATCATGAAGAACCCCGCCCACAATGCACTATTATAAGTCCGGTTCTCATCCTGTGATCTGTTGGCTCAGCTCAGTCAGACTCTTAACAATAATGCTCGGCTCAATTCCCCAAGGGTCGAAAATTGCTTCCGGTGAACGTTGCACCCAAGCCGATTTCATTCCCGCCGAGATCGCTCCGATGACATCGAACGGATTACTTGAAATCAACCAGGCACTACCTCCGGTGGCTCCCGATTTACGTAAAAAGTGGCTGTAAACTCCGGGGTTCGGTTTGAAGGATTTTAAATCATCAACGCTGACAACTCCAAGGAAGCAATCCCTGATTCCGGCCGCCGCCAGCAAATCTTCCAGAGCATCAGGGCTGCCATTGGAGAAAGCAAAAAGCCTGAAATCGGTTGACTTAAGCTGTTCTAAAGCCTCTTTCACTTCATTGAAGGCGGGTAAAACTCTATAGATGGCAAGAAGCGAGTCTCTTTGTTTTTCGTTTAAATTAATCCGGTGGTAGGCACAGGTATAATCGAGTGCCTGTTGTGTACAGACAGCAAAGCTCACATAGTTCTGCATCAGCCCCCGACGGAATGAATATTCCAACTGTTTATCGCGCCAGGTCTGAGAAAAATCCTGTGCCTTTGCACCAACCAGTGTTTGCAGGGAAGTAACAACACCATGGGTGTCGATCAAGGTTCCATAGACATCAAATGCAAGAGTTACGGCCATTTCTAGCTCCTTTCTTTATAGCACGATAAAAACGACTTAAGCGCTGGTTATGAATCTTCAGGCGTTTCTTTCCGGTTGGGTTCGTTATAGTCCCTAACCGCCCGAAAATCACGAATATTTACGCATTTGTTTGATCTGAGACGTTACGAGCGGTAAAAATGCTTGAACGACAAGAGGTAGGATGTTTCACATGAACTCATTTTGAAGATACTGCCAGATTCCGCTAAAAGTCGTTTTCAACAGTGGTAATCTCCTCTCTGCTACATTGATGGTTAGATACTTCTTCCATCATGGCTCATTGAAGCCGACTTGGGTAGCAGGGGGGAGACCATTTCATCACATGGAGCTACTTCTGAAAACCGGCTATATCATCCTGATTCCGAGTCTACTTTTAGATTTGTTTAGATTAAGAAAATTGACTCACTTGAAGAGTTTATGCAAAATCTTAATAAGGCAAATAAATGAAAAGGGAAATGAGATGGAATACAAAAAGTCGGGCCCAACCCACGGTAAGCTCAATAGCCGATACGCTACCCTGTATGAGTACGAATTCCCGCGAGCCACTCGCAAAAAGGGCCCGTTCTTGCCTAAAGGATCTTTGAGGTTGCGGGAATTTCTCTTCAGCGATGGTGAGCATGGTCAACTAATCCAGATCATTAGATTGACAGATAATGAACTGGATTCAAATAATGAGAAAAGGCTCTTGGTTGATAAGCTACTTGATATTCAAAGAGAAGAAAAAAAGTTTACCGAAGGGAACCTAAACAGTGAAGGTCTAACTGGTGAGATCCGGGAATATTCAAAAAAGAAAATGCTCTCTCTGGGGCACATCTTGCCAGAAAAGGAAAAAATTGGACTTTTCGCTTCAGCACGGCTTATTCGAGACAGCAGACGACGCATGAAACGGGTGATACGCTGGAAAATCAGGATTCAGGTCTTCATAGCGACATCGCTGATCATTATGGGGGTATTCTGCGGTAGTTTCCTGCAACGACACAGATTACTTGATCTGGAAAATAATAAATTTTATCAGAATTATGTTGTTACTACGGTTAAAGTTGCTGATGCTTTTTTCGACCGGCTAAGCCGCTGATATCAATTTCTTACTATATTTGAAAATCGACTGATCTAACCAGAGAATCCTTTGCAAAAGTGATTTGCCGATTTATGAACAAGAGTTGATACGACGCTGATTCACCTGAGCCCTCGTCCCATAAATGCTGACACTAAAATAGGGGAGGATTCCCCTCTCCCCCCCACTTTGCAGGCAGATAACAGGTTCTCTGAACTTGACTTGTCCCACCTGTTTGTTAGTACTTATATTTATGTGGGAAACAAGGACATCGTCCCAAATTGACATTGATCCACAACAGGAGGCTTAACAATGAAGAAGTTCATCAGATCTTCCGCAGTGCTCGCTTGCATCATGCTGTTGCCTACGATGGCCGGTGCCAAAAGTAATTCGAGTCACCTCAACCAGCAACGATTGGAGATTGGGCGTGCGCTCGTCGAAGTGCAAGCCAGCGATTTGCCAGAAGTACTGGATCATTACACCAATGAAATTGAATACTATGATCCGATTGTAAGCATCCAGGGCATAGGTGAGATGACGGAATTCCAAATGAGATTGTTTACTAGTTCTCCAGATCTAGTCACAACGGTTGACGACGAGATTTGCATTGATGACATATACACGGCTGCCTGGACGATGTTCGGCTCTTTCGATGGTATTCCCTATACTGCAAAAGGCATGTCGATCATCAAATTCGTTCCCAAACAAACTCAGGTGTATTATCAAAGGGACTACTACTCAGAAGGCGATATTATGATCAATATCCCTGGTTTGGACGAACCGACTGAGGCTTTCAGGACTTATTACAGATGCGCCGTGGAACCCAATTACGACTGCCCCCTTCCGCCCCCAGAACCATAAATCACTTAGGGAAAGGTCAAACCCTCTGTCTGATATGTTGTGTTATTGAATTATATGGGTCGCTGGAGCGACCAATGGAGAATTCCTTACAGACCCTGCAATATAAGAATGGCCGACCCTGTTTCCGAGGTCGGCCATTTGTGTGTCTGATATGGAGTAAGTTTCAAAACGCCACGTCTTGACTATGTCAAGCTCATTTTAAAACTTAGACGTTATGACAGGGTGAAATTGGTCGATCAGACTTAAGACGGGATTTTTCACACATGTAACTACTTTAGAAAACAGGTTAGACCGATCCGAATATCCTTCGCAAAACTTTAATCCAGATTTTTGAAACAAAAAAAGCGGAGCCATTGCTGACTCCGCTTCGTGTTGATTGAGTTAATCTGTGCTATGCCTTCTTCCGTTTCTGTCCATACCAGTCAACACCAAAGAGGCCACTACCGAGGAGGAGGATGGTTGAAGGTTCGGGGACAAGGTCTTTTATGGCTTTATGTTGATTTAATAAGTTTATTCTTTGTGCTGATAAAGCCAGGGGCAAATCAACTGCCCCTGGCTTTTCCTCATCTACCAGTCCTCTCTACCATGGCAGGCAATGCTGGAACATGAGGTACCATTGTAATTACCAACACTGGTGCCACTGCCGCCAACGGTTGAAGCCGGAGTGACCTCAAATGTTTCAGTATTTAGGTCGCCAATGTGGTCATCCATTCTGCTACTGTTATGGCAGACTGTGCAGCTATAGCGACTGTGAGTACTGTGTCTTCGGGAGCTGTAGCTATTATACTCGGCGGATCTGTAACTGTGACATGAAGTACAGTCGCTGGTCAGATCCAGGGTTTCTCTTCCCCAAACGGGTGTGATCTGGCCACCATGACAACTGATGCTTGAACAGGTGCCATCCTGATTGCCTGTCGCCATCCCAGATGACGCATCATAGCTTGCAGCGATTGCCACTTTTAGTGTTCCATCATGGGTCGCATCCTGGTGACAGATGCTGCAGTCATTTGCAATTGAGCTGATCAGTTTGTGCGCGCTATGCGCGCCGTCAATGTTCGGCGATGAGGTGCCATTAGGTGGCTGGGCATGACAAGAAGTGCAGTCGGAATAATCTGGCCCACCAGGTCCCCCATCTATTGGCAGGGAGTCAGCAATAGCCTGGACTTCTTCCGCTGTGAGCGAACTGAGATAACCCATACTACCAATATTATTATCGATAGCGTCCTGAACTGCTGTTGCGGTTCTCCCTGGTTTGTTGGTTGTTGCCAACGGCCCGTGACAGCCTGCACATTCGCTAGTGTAGAGAGCTGGGCCATCTGGCGGTAATCCGGGATCGACCACTGGAGCTGCCGGTAAAGAATCAGCAATAGCCTGAATTTCTTCGGCGGTCAGTGACCCCAGATAACTCATGCCACCCAGATTACTGTCAATAGCACCCTGGATCGCAGTGGTCGTACTCCCCGGTTTTTCCGTGTTCGCTAGGACGTCATGACAACCGGAACAATTGCTTGCATAGAGATCCGGGCCATCCGGAGGCAAGCTAGGGTCAACTAAGACAGCCCCGGGCAGGGCATCAACAATCGCTTGGACTTCAGCTGTAGTCAAGCCGTTGAGAGAACCCATACCACCGAAATTGTTGTCGATCGCATTCTGAATCGATGTTGCTGTACTGTCCGGTTTCTCTGTATTTGCCAAAGCATTGTGGCAGAGAGCACAATTATCGGCATAAAGTGCTGCCCCATTAAGTTGCTGGCCGGAGAGATTCTGATTCTTAGCTTCTGCGACCATATTGTCGTAGACCAGGATGGCCTGATCAACGATGGCTGTTGGCTCAAGCTGGCCGTCATTACTCAGTTGAGTTCTGGCCAGGGCAATATAGCTGCGATTCTGAACGACAGCCGCATTGATCATATCCCCCAGAGTCAGGTTCGACACATTTGAATCAGAAGCCAATTGACTAACAATCTCATCGAATATGGTCGGATTCAGGGTCTGCTGACAGGCGTCAAGCATGGCCGAGAGGGCTGCAAAGTTCTCAGCGGTGGAGAAATCTGTAGCCGTCACCAGTGGATTGTCAAAGACTTCAAGAAAGTTGGCAATGGCAATCGCTGCTTGAATGTTCTGCAAAGTGCTGGTGCTCGGTCGGGTTGTCCGGTCCACCAGCCCGGCCATTGGGTCGACATAGATGTCACTCGCATTGAAACCGGTCAGTCCAATCGATCTGAGCAGGGAGACAACGTCTTCTTCACTGCTGCCATTGGCGACCAGGGTGGTCAATGGCGAAACGATCAAGTCACCACTGTCACTGGAAAGAACTTTACGACGCAGAATGACCTGATTACTTGCACCGACATGGTCACCGCGACTGCCAACCTTGATTTCAATAGTTGAACCTTCTTTTAGCGCCTGGGGAAACTGGAAATGCCCCTGACTGTCGGATGCCGATGACGTTCTCTGGAGAATTGTAATCCCATCAGCGTCGACTTCTTGAAGAATGGCGTTGATGATGTAGGGGTCAACAACAACTCCGCCATAAAGATTGGATGTATCAGAATCTGTAACGAACGGGCTGTCTCCACCGCTTGATCCGCAAGCGGATATCAGAGCCGCTGAAATGAGTATCAGCAGCATCTGAAAAATGTTTTTGTCGCGCATAGATACCTTCCTTTACATTTGGGGCCGTCAGCTGCAGGCCGGCCCATTTGAATGCCTCCGAAAACTTAAAAATAAGCATTGCAAGAGCTTTATGAATAAAAAAAGCGTTCATCTCCATACCGAAGATGAACGCTTTTGTGATGTTGTGGATAAGTAGCTTGAGTCAGCGGTCACTCTCTTCGGCAACCCGGCTGTCCCTGAACTTTGGACCCGTGGCTTTGCGTCACCAGATTGCTCTGGCTTTGCCTTTATCGGAGAACAATTTCAATGTTGTAGAGATTAGATATAACATGTTTCTAGTGAATCTCTATCTCTATATAACTTGTCAAGTTTGTATCATGATTATGGGTTCGATTCAATAGTAAAGTGATAGTAAATCTATCTGACTTTATTGGAGTTATTGTTTCATGAATCGAACTTAGTATCCTGGGCACTGACTTTTTCAAAACTCAGAAGTTGTGACAGTCAGACGTACAGACCGACAAGTCCCTATGAATATGTTTCGCATATTTCATGTGATGAAATGGGTATGCATATGTCCTTGGGAATTTTGATGCACAAAAATGGTATTAGCCAATACAAATCACCATTTTCCGAAACCCCGTGATAGCCTGCAAATTGAAGTGTGCCAGCCTGATGCTGTTATTATAGGCTGGTGTTTTTAGCTGGCAACTCTTCGACAGGACAGTCGATTTCCAGTTCTTCTTCACTACTTGTGAGGTATTCCTTCCCCCAGCGATACATCCTTTGCAAGATCGGCACGACACTTTCACCCGATTCCGTCAGGGAATATTCAACCCGTGGGGGAACTTCGGCATACACTTCACGGTGAATCAGGCCATCGCGCTCCAGTTCACGCAACTGCTGGGTGAGCATTTTTTGCGTAATTTTTACCAGTCGACGTTGTAACTGACTGAACCTGAGGGTTTTGAAGCTCAAATGCCAGAGGATCAGAGATTTCCATTTCCCGCCGATAATGTCGAGTGTGACTGAAACATAGCAACGGTAGTTGGTTGCGTCCTTCATCATCATGTCCTTTGCAATAGTATCTTTTTAGGTACTACAGTACATAAAAGTAGGTACTTGTTTTTACCATCCATACTGGCTATTTTGTTGACGTCTATAATGAATGTCAAATTGTCTTTTTCAGGAGGCCCCAATGACTACAAAATTTAAGGCGTTGCTGGTAGAACAACCAGAAAAAAAGGTGTTTAACCGCTCAATTGTTACCCGTTCTCTGGATGATCTTCCCGAGGGCGAGCTGGTCGTCAAGGTGCATTATTCTTCGTTGAATTTTAAAGACGCTCTGTCGGCTGTCGGCAACCCTGGGGTGACCCGGAATTTCCCTCATACTCCTGGGATTGATGCTGCTGGTGAAGTCGTTTCCTGTGCTGATGACTTTTTTCAACAGGGTGATAAGGTGATCGTTACCAGCTACGACCTGGGTATGGAAACCGATGGTGGCTTCGGGCAGATGATCCGTGTGCCAAGCAACTGGGCGGTTGAGCTTCCTGAAGGTTTAAGTTTGAAAGAGAGCATGATGCTCGGGACTGCGGGCTTGACTGCGGCTCTATCGGTTCAGGAATTAGTGGAAAACGGAGTGACTCCTGAGAGCGGTCCGGTTCTGGTTACGGGCGCGACCGGCGGCGTCGGCAGCCTTTCTGTGGCTATTCTGGCGAAGATAGGTTTCAAGGTTACTGCAGTTACAGGAAAACTGGAAGAAACAGCTTATCTTGAAGGCTTGGGGGCCGAACGTGTCATCAGTCGGGAAACCCTATTGACCGGCAATGAGCGGCCGATGTTGAAAACCACCTGGGCCGGAGTTGTCGATTGTGTCGGTGGCGATATGTTGGCTGCGGCCATCAAGTCCGCGCAGTATGATGGTGTTGTCACCTGTTGCGGGCTGGTGGGATCAATGGATCTTGCTGTGAGTGTCTTCCCCTTTATCTTGCGTGGTGTGCGCCTGATCGGGATCGACTCTGCCGAGTGCCCGATGGAGCGCAGAACTAGAGCCTGGCAGCGCCTGGCCAAGGAGTGGAAACTGGATAACCTTGCAGGGATGGTTGATGAAATCACCTTGGCTGGCCTGGAAGAAAAAATTCAATCGATGCTGAAGGGTGGATTGAAACGCCGGGGTCTGGTGAACCTGCTCAATAGTTAGACTACTGCTCAGTCTTGTCCCATGTGACCAGCTGCATTTTGATTGAGTCACATGGGACAAGAAAACTTGAAATACACATTCGTCTTTTTCTATCTCTTCCTTCCTGCTTTTGCTACCATGCGTCGATGTCATTCCTGATCGATACCCATATTCATCTTGATGCTCTTGAATTGGAGGGCAAAGGATCGGTTTTGTTGCCCGCAGCGCGAAGCGTTGGGATTTCGCGGTTTGTTATCCCAGGGGTTCGTGTCAACGGTTGGCCCGGAATGTTGATGCTGGCAGAGAATTATCCTGATGTCTTTATTGCTCCGGGATTACACCCGGCTTACGCTGATCAATGGAATCTTACAGCTGAATCACAATTAACAGCTCTATTGCACGGCGATAAGGTCGTTGCTATCGGTGAGATCGGTCTTGACGGTGCTGTTGGCCCTGCCCTGGGCGAGCAGGAGAAGGTGTTCCGGTCTCAGCTTGAGATCGCTTTGGCGGCAAAAATTCCCGTCTTGCTGCATGTGCGTCAGGCGACCGGGAGAGTGCTTTCGATCCTCCGTGAAATGCAGATCGGTCAGAAAATCGGCGGGATCTGGCATGGATTTTCCGGGAGTTTCCAGGTGGCACAAGATTTGATTGATTTGGGATTTAAACTGGGGGTTGGGCCGATTCTGTTGCGCGATAATGCCCGTAAACTTCCGGAGCTGGTGAAAACCTTGCCCGGCTCAGCTTTTGTTCTGGAAACAGATTATCCCGATATGGCGGAATCACCGCAAAGCTTGCTTCAAGTGGCCCAGAAGGTCGCTGAATTACGTGACTCATCGCTTGAAGAAGCAGTGCGAATGACAACGCAGAATGCTTCCTGGCTTTTTGGATTTAAGGAGTTGTTTTGTGAATGATGAGCGCTTCCATCGGCTGCAACTGCTGGTAGGTTCCGCGGCAGTGGAGCGCTTGAAGGGGGCATCGGTAGCCATTTTTGGTATTGGTGGTGTCGGCGGCTACGCTGTCGAAGCCCTGGCTCGGGCCGGGGTTGGTCAGTTGACTTTGGTTGATTTTGATAGCATTTGTGCGACCAATATCAATCGTCAGATTCATGCTCTGGACCATACCGTGGGGCAAGTGAAGGTTGCGGCGATGGCTGAACGCTGCTTGGCTATCAATCCGGAGTTAAACATTACCACCCATCATCAGGCTTACAGCAAGGAAACCTCAGCGGAATTACTGGCTGGAAGACATGACTATATCCTTGATTGCATTGATAATATTACGGCCAAGCTCCATCTGATTCAGAGCTGTATCGAAAAAGGTTTGCCGATTATTTCCTCTATGGGGGCGGCCAATAAGCTGGATCCAACACAGATTCAGGTTGCGGATATTTCGGCAACAAAAAAATGTCGTCTGGCCCGAACAATGCGCAAAGAATTGCGCAAGCGCGGGATTGAAAAAGGGGTGAAAGTTGTTTATTCAACAGAAGATTTCAGATTATTGAGTGGGACTGACGCTGAAGTGCGAACCCCGGTTCTTGGCAGCTCATCTTATTTGCCCCCCCTGTTCGGTTTAACCATGGCGGGAGTTGTGATTCAGGAATTGATTGGAGAAATTATTTAATGGATGCTTATTTTTGGCAACTGCCGCTGCTGTTTGTTGTCGGTATTGTGGCCGGTATTCTTAATGTTCTGGCCGGTGGAGGTTCATTACTCACCTTGCCGCTCTTGATTTTTATGGGCCTGCCGAGTGCGGTTGCTAACGGGACAAATCGGATCGCTATTCTCTGTCAGAATATTTTTGCCATCCGTGGGTTTCGCAAACGCGGAGTGATGCCGTTGCAATTGGCTCTGCTTTGTACGCCACCAGCTTTGCTGGGGAGCTGGGTCGGAGCTAACCTGGCTATCAGTCTGGATGATCAGGTGTTTAAGCGGCTTTTAGCGCTGATCATGATCGGCGTTTTGGTGTTTACTGCCGTCGATCCGATGAAGCGTTTCCGGCGCGAAGATGTCCCGTTCGGTTTCTGGAGAAAAACTCTGATTGTTGTCTCTTTCTTCGGTGTTGGTATCTATGGCGGATTCGTGCAGGCCGGAGTCGGTTTTATAATCATTACCGCACTATTGATCCACGGCCTTGACCTGGTGAAGATCAACGCGATCAAAGTGTTTGTTATCTTTGCCTATACGTTCATTGCCCTGGGAGTGTTTGTTTATCATGGTCAGATCGACTATTCCCTTGGTTTCGCGCTTGCTGCCGGAAATTCCATCGGGGGAATGATCGGTCCAAAGTTGGCTGTCGATAAAGGCCATGACTGGATTAAAAAGGTGGTCAGCTTAACGGTTTTGGTGTTTGCATTAAAGTTGTTATTGTTCCCATGAAGCAGATTTGTACGCTTGTTGACTGTGAAACTGGTAAAGCGGTAT
>JAPHSA010000173.1 GCA_026193235.1 Deltaproteobacteria bacterium
CGTACGGCCCAACCTGATTCAAATTGGTTGGGCCGTTTTGCCTGTTGTGCTGGTACGGAGGCCTGCTTCATCGAGAGATCAAGCGTACAAATGAGCCATTTAAAAACCAGGGGTCCCCTTTTGAAAAACCCACCAGCTGCCCATTCGAGGGATTTCACCATTCCATAACGGCTCATTTCCAGCAGGCAACTGAGATATGACTACGGAATCAAGTCTTCTTCGCTCAGAATCGCCTGATATATAGCGGCTTGATCAGCCGCCTCAAGCAGTTTCTGCCGGACCGAGCCATTCTTGAGGAATTTGGAAATGTGGGCCAGGGTCTTTAAAGTAATGCCAACTGATTCTGCCGGGGCAAGCAAAAGAAAAAACAGATGAGCCGATTGGCCGTCCATCGACTCAAAATCTACACCCTTACGGCTACGGCCAAAAGCAAGCATCAGCTCAGGGATACCCTCGAGCTTGCCATGCGGAATTGCTACCCCGTCACCGATGCCGGTACTCCCCAGTTTCTCGCGATTCTGCAACACCCCAATCACTTTATCTCTATCCAGAGAGGGGTAACATGCGACCAGGGCATTGGTCATCTCCGCTAAGACTTTGGATTTATTCGTTGCGTGCAGCTCAGCAACAATCGCTTCAGGCTTCAGCAGTTCTGATATTTTCACAATCATGATTTCCTATCAGTATCAGCTCTTTCCTTCCAGGTAGCCCAGCGTGGCATTCCAGAATGAAAGGTCATACCGGGTTTTCTCATAGAGTCGGGCGTTCATGATGACAATTCCGGCGATGTCGGCAACCGCGGCAAGGAAGGTGACGTCCTCCTGGCTGTAGGCCCGGCTGTCCGCAGAGTAAACCCGCAGCACACCGATCACCCGGCGCCGGGCGACAATCGGCAATGAGAGGATCGAGGCAATTCCTTCGGCAACCGTCTCTGCCGGATATTCAAGTCGTGGATCACTACTGGTGTCGGCGATCAGCACCGGCACCCCCATGAGGGTTTCCTGAATGCTCTTGTCGGTGTGAGGTGTCCCCTTGGTTAAAAAGCGTTCGCTGAGCCCCCTGCTGGCCAGTAGTTCAAGCTCCCCGGTAGATTCATTGATCAAGCGCAGGGCGGCTGCTTTGGCGTTCATCAAGCCGGTCACCCGCTCGACAATCAGCTGCATCACCTCTTTCGAATCGAGGGTCGAGAGAATCGCCCGGGTGATTTCGTGCAGGGCGCGGAAATATGCGAGGCTGTGCATCGCATCGCCTAGATCGGCGGCAAAGGCGCAGACTTGCTGTTCGACTGCGACCGGCGCGCCAGGCAAATCGACGCCGACCTCCCGCAGCAGGGTCGAAAGCTTGATCCCTTCGGCATCGTAGAGCCGGGCGTTGGCGATCGCCAGTCCGCCGAGTTCGGCCATCGCCGAAACCAGTTCGATCTCTTCGTCACTGAACTCACGTCGTTTGGCGCTGTACAGGCGCAGCACACCGATTGCCTTGTCAGCAGCCTCGAGCGGCAGCGACAGCATAGTGTTGATCCCCTCGGCGCGAAGCTCGTCGCGGTACTGGATACGTGAGTCGTTGAAGGCATCCGGAATGCAGACCACCTCTCCCTTGAGCACCTGCGGCACGCTGTGATCGGAACTGAGCGCTCCTTTGTTGAGATAAACATCACTCAGGCCACAGGAGGCGACCAGCCCCAGTTGCTGGGTCTGTTCGTCCACCAGACGCAGGCTCCCCCCCTTTACCTTCAGTGCGGCAACTGCGCGTTCGACCAAAGTGTCGAGGGTAACCTGCAACGACGCCGATGATAGGATCGTTTGGGTTGTCTCATAAAACAGCTTAAAGTACTCTATTGACTGGCTTTCTGGCATAAAAGAAAAAACCTCCGTATTGGACTTTGAGACAGTGTTTTATTTAATTATAGAACCAAACCGGAATAAGGAAAAGGAATTTTAACCGGCTGGTGGAACAACAAAGCCTCAATCCTTGAATTGATCGGTTTTTTTGTTTTCTGAAAGTCAGAAAATACCTTTATGAACATGTTTTGGAAGACTTTCCCCTGATGAAATTACAAAGAAAATTGTCCTTCCAAAAATCAGGATTTTACTTTTGAAAATGATTTTCTGATCGATCTGGTTTGTTCGCAACAGTTAGCTACATGTGAACTTCCCAGCTTTTGTCCGATCTGCCCATTTACCCCTGTCACACCACTAAGTTTTGAAGATAGTGTCCAGAAGAGTCACTTGCTTTACAAGAGTAGCAGGATTTAAGTGTCTTTCCAGTTTTTGAATGACCCGAATGACCGAACCAACTTATCAGACAAGCACATATTTGGCCATTAACCGGGCAAAGAGGCATTTCTTATTCAATGGTGCACACAAGTCCCAGCCTATTTCATTTGCCCAGCTCTCCGATGGAGCGGATACAAGGTTCAAATTATTAATTTTCTGCAAATGTAGATTAATTTTAAATTCTGAACTTACTGATTTTTATATCCATTATCTCCAAATTGGAGCACAGTTGACCTCTTGATATTGGTATCTTGGAATTCTTTCATTGGTGAGGATCGACATCTTGAAACAGAATCTTTTTGATCTGTGCAGGACATTAGGCCTGCGCATGTTTTGGTGCGCCTTCTTAATTTCTTTGTTTTTAACGACTACTACCGTTACATCCTGGGCAAAAGATATTACCCAGCAGGTGGTAAGCCAGACGGACCTTGATGAAGAGATCGCGCAAGCCTGCCTCGACTACTGCCAAGGCAATCGGCGGCATGGATTACTCACGCGAGTGTCAGTTAATCGCTCCGGAACACAAATTTTCAAGCTTCGAGGGGAAGCTAAATTTAGAAATTATCATTTCCAAGAGTCCTTGGAGTTATTTGGACAACGTATTGACGGTGGGTTGACGCTCTTCGACTACACCATTGTCGTAATAGTTGAAGGTGAGCTGGATGAAAATACATGTAAATTTCGAGTGGACAACGTCAACATTGAAAATGATCAAATTGGATTGAGTTCGTTAGCACGCAGTGAAGAGGGTAAAGTCTATACCATAGATAACTGCAAAAGCTTTACTGGCGATCTTTAGACCTCCTCTGGTTGGGCACTTACCAGTTATGCTGAATTGCTGCCCTGCTACATCTAAAGATAAATTGTACAATGTTCTATTTATCAAAAATTGGGTTTTTACTTTTGATAACCATTTCGGGGGGGATTTTGCTCAAATAACTAATGTGAAAAATACCGCCACCTGACCATTCAAGCAATTTCACCATTTCATAACGTCTAAGTTCTGAGGCCTCTGGATACAAAGTGTGTCGGATAGCAGGGTTAGTAGGGTTTTGTATTTAAAATCCGAGGAAGTCAACTCACCTTGAGTGAGGATAAAATACGGAATCTGTTTTATGTTAAAGTTTAAGCGTATTGTCGGGCCAATAACAACAGGGCGAACCTCGAGTCAATTTAAGGAGAGTAGTATGGATAATATCAGTTTCAAGGCCATGGTCGTAAGCGAAACAGGGGAAAAACAGTTCACTCGCGAGATCAAGCAAAGACAGATTAATGACTTGCCGGATGGAGATGTGCTGATCAACGTTCAATATTCATCTCTGAACTATAAAGACGCACTCTCAGCATCTGGGAATAAGGGTGTTACTCGGAATTATCCGCATACACCAGGCATCGACGCTGCTGGTGTGGTGGCGGAAAGCAAAAGCCCTGATTTTAAGGTGGGTGAGCAGGTCCTGGTGACCGGTTATGATTTGGGCATGAACACCTCAGGGGGCTATGCCGAATATGTCCGGGTTCCTGCGCATTGGGTTGTCAAGCTACCGGAGAATCTAACTTTACGCGAGAGCATGATTTATGGCACCGCAGGTTTTACTGCGGCACTGTCATGTTTCAAATTAATTAACAGTGGGGTTTCCCCTGATAAAGGGCCCGTCCTTGTGACCGGAGCCACGGGTGGCGTGGGAAGTATTGCAACGTCAATTCTTGCTAAAAGTGGCTATGAGGTGGTTGCTGTCAACGGTATCGTTGATGAAGCAGAGTATCTTCTTGAACTCGGAGCCAAAGAAGTGATCAGTATTGCAGATGCCGATGACCAAAGTGGCCGTCCTCTTTTGAAGCCACGCTGGGCAGGTGCGATAGATACAGTTGCCGGAAATCTGCTCTCGACGGCGATAAAAACAACCCGATACGGTGGTGCGGTCACCTGCTGCGGCAATGTTGGTTCTGCAGAACTGCAATCCTCCATTTTCCCCTTTATCTTGAACGGAATCACCTTGCTCGGCATTGACTCCGTGAATTGCCCAGTGGATATGCGTATGCAAGTCTGGAACAAGGTCGCTTCTGACTGGAAGCTGGAGCACCTTGAAAAGATCACAACGGAACTTCCGTCTTTGGAAGCTCTAGATGACCGGATTGCATTAATACTTGAGGGCAAAAGTAGAGGCAGAGCAATCGTCAAGATTCCATAATAATCAGAGTACTTAAAACGCTCTTTACCTCACAATTCTTTATAGCCACCCCGTGTTCAACCGGCGGGCCATTTACACAAAGCCATTGACAGGCCCGTTCTTGACCATAAATAAAGGCCCCTGGATTTTTCAGGGGCCTTTATCCAGGCAACTGGTTGTTAATGTCTGATTTCGATGCGCTTTGGTTTTGCCGACTCTGCTTTCGGAATGGTTAAGGTCAGTACACCGTTGTTCAACTCTGCCGAGGATTTCTCAGCGTCAATATGCTCTGACAACTTGAATTGCCGGTAGTAGTTGGCGGTAGAAAACTCACGTAGTAAAGATTTGCCACGGCTTTCTAAAGCCATTTCACCACTGATAGTCAGCAGACCTTTTTCCAGGTTGATTTCCAGTCCATTTTTTTCGACACCCGGCATATCAGCGATAAGGGTCAGGTTATTATCTGATTCAAAGATATCAACGGCAGGTACAAGAACCCTGCCGACAGAGCGGAGTTCCTCCCGGTTCGCAGGGACATTTTTTTCATGTTTGACCATATCTTGAGTTGTCATTGTCCTATCCTCCTCTATGACTAAAAAATCTATTTGTTTGTGTTGATCATGCTTACTGCGCTTTAACCGTTATTTTCTTAGGTTTAACACTTTGCGGTTTTGGCAAGGTGATCAGCAGGACCCCATTGCGATACTCTGCGTCGACATTTTTATTGTCAATCATGTCGGGTAGTTCGATGGTCCGCATGAACTTACCTGTCCCTCGTTCGTGACGGTGCCAGGTGTTACCGTCGGCTACGGTCTCTTTCCGTTCGCCAGAGAGAGACAGGGTCCCCCGCATGATGTTAAGCTCAATATCCTTCGGGTCAATGCCGGGGACCAGGGCCTCCAGGTAATAGTTGTTCTCATCCTCGCTCAGGTTGACTCGCGGGTAGCCGCCAGTGCCGATACCGGGCAAGAAAGATGGATTAAGGTAGTTCCTGCCGTGACCTCTGAAAGCCTGATCGATTTCCCTGCGCAACATGTCCATCTCTTGAAACAGATCCCATCCAGCCATTTTCTCCTCCTCTTGTCTTTATTGAGTTGTTGCTGCCGGTTGTTCCGGATTTGCCTATCTGGATATCAAAGGGCATGCCAATAAAGACTTGGCGAGTAAGGTAAAATTTAACAAGTGATATCAATATTTTAGATAAAAAGTGCCAAACGGATAGTGCTGTTGTGCCCGCCACACTGACGCAACCGATGTCGCACGCGACATTCACGCTGCGACAGTGCGACGTTGCAATAAGGCAAACTGTCCTGCATGAGGGCCCCACGTGCATAATTGACGAAACTTTCTCGCCAGTTACAATTAAAGCGATGAGGCCTCGATATAGATGTTTGAAATGTTCAGGGGCCTGTCCAGATCAGCTATGATTCGTTATCGGTAGCGTGTAAAGGATCCCACAATGACAGCAATAAGGAGTTGGAAATATCTGAACAGAGCGGCAAAAAACCTGTTTCCACTGCTTGCCATTTTGGTGCTGGCCCCTGTACTGACATCGTGTATCTCGACGGCCCGGAATCTCACAGATGATAGTGATAAAACCCAAACGGCCTTGTCGGAAGGGAAATCGGTTGTTTTTGGTCGCATTCATTGGTCGGAGAACGGCAAGGAAAAGAAGATAGGAAAAGGGATGTTTGATTTTTATGTCAAGCCAAGCCTTTTACGGTTGGAAGACAAATCCAGAACCTTGTGCGATGTCGCCGAGAACGGAGACTTTGCCTGGGCACTCAATCCCGGTACTTATGTCATTAACAGAATGGAGTATCGTGACACATGGTCAGGGAATTACTTCTTCTTGCCACAGATTGCTTTCCGCATATCCGAACCGCAGAAAACTTATTACATAGGCACCCTTGCCTCGGAGGTTGAAACCAAGAGAGACCTGATCGGCGGATTGTCAATGAAGGCGAGGTTTCATATAGTCGATCAAAGCGATCAGGTCTATCAAGATTATGCAGACCGGAACGATATAGAGCAAAATGCTATCCTCAAGGCACTTATGGTCCACGAAAAAGGGTTGCCTAGAACCTTTGACACAACAGCTGAATACAATATCGGCCTGCAATTATTAAACGCTATTTTTATGGGTATGTGATGTTTACTCAATAAAATCACCATCCCTGAGATGAAAACAGCCCAATCTGCTGAAACCGGTGACTCGAGCTTTGGTAAAAAAGCGAATCATTCAAAATTCCACGTCAAGACTGGACTATTTCAACAACCGCTTAAGGTCTCTCTCCATTTCAGTATCTCCATTGCCTCCCCCGTTTCCGGTATTGTGAACCACATAAGTACTCTGCCCATCCGGGGAAATGATGAAATTTTGGGCGTGGGACACCTGCAGGTTGTACACCTTGAAGTCTGTTTTTGTGGCAATGCGCTCCATGGAAATAACTTCCTCAAAGTCATCTTGACGAGACGTTCTAATTTCGTCTCCGATGCTAATTTCATAGGCCCGCTTCCACCCTGCAGAGGTGAGAAAACGGTGCAGCCCCGTCACTTTGACCTTGTTATTGATCAGATAGTAATGGTTATTATCCGCCTCATAGGTTCTCACTACTTCGGTTAGCGCGATATCTCCATTCTCATCAAGGCTCATGATTTGATCGCCCACACGAACTTGTGAGATGGGCTTGGAGCCCTTCTCCATGACCACAAGGGTGTCGGAAGGAAAACAGGCGGGTTTACCATAGAGCTCATATAATTCTTCTCTTGCTGAATAAAAACTGGGTTGCCTCCCTCTAAATTCACCTCTTTCATTTTCAATCGTAAAACGCCATATGCCTGCTTCGCCCTTATATTGTGATGTTTTCTCCCAATCCTCAACGTCATATTCTCTTACATGTTTATTAGGATATATTGAATCCCATTGTGAGAAGGCGCAAAAAGTCGGTTTTATTTTTTTGGGTCCTTTCCCGGTGTCTATTACAATTTCCTCTGGAAAACCATATTCTTCAAATAGTTGCTCTTCCGCCTGCATATAATGTTGCGCTTCTTTGAGCTTTCCGTTTTTATCTATAAAGTTATAAGTATATTTATGTTTAGTTCTTAGACCTTCGACTACACCTTCGACGGGTGTTCTTTCTATTGTCTTATCCCCCGCAGCAGTGGGGACGACATAAAGCCCGGCAACATGGCCTGTACACCCGACAACCCCCAAAAAACATGCTGTAAATAATACGAGTAGCATTGACCAATGTCGACGTCTCATATTGCAGCCCCCTTTCTTTGATTGCGGCATAAAGTTTTCCAGTATGCACAACCTATCTGCTTGAATTTGCGTTAAAAAATGAATTTTTACTTTATTACAGCGTAGCAGATATCTAATAGCCTTCAAGGTTTCCACGAGATATTATTGTAGAATCTTAGCCGGATCCTGCCGTAACTGAAATCCAGGCAAATAAAAAATGGCTTCAGGGTATTCAGCTATTGAGGCATGGTTGTCGTTATCAGAAAGATACCGGGCAGTGTAATGGGAAATTGAAGTGCGTCAATTATTTCCTGAGGACTACTTCGATCAGTGTGGAAGAAGCCTCAAAGCTGCTGATTTTTTTTGACAAAGACGAAAGGGTCCTGGATCCCAGGTCCGATTCAGCCGGTGAGCTGTTGTCGAGAGGTTCGTGAACGGTCGATAGCCGGCTAGAGGGGTAAAGTTAACCTTTTTCTGGTCTCACGCGGGTCTTTTGTGCAAGGATAACCGGTGCTATTTACTTTATGGCAATCTGACTCGCTAATTTCGTTCAATATGTTCAAGGATAAAACTCAGTAATTTTTTTCTCACTAAAAGGGGCGACAATGAAAAAGTTATTTATGGTGCTGGTTATATTTGTTCTGGTCCTTCCGTCTGTGACCTGGGCCGCGAAGCCGGTGAAAATTGGCATGGTGACCACCCTTTCGACTAAAGCAGGCTACCTGGGCGAAGAGGTGCGAGACGGTTTCAAGCTGGCGATGGCTCAGGAAGAGGGCAAACTTGGCGGGGTGCAGGTTGAGCTGCTGGTTGAGGATGACGGTCGCGATCCCGGCAAGGCCAAGCAGATCGCCGATCGCTTCATGAAGCGTGACGATGTCAAGATCATGACCGGCATCATCTTCTCCAACGTTGCTCTTGCCGTGGTACCAAAGGTGGTGCGTAGCGAAGTTCTCTACATCAGCCCCAACGCCGGGCCCTCGGCCCTTGCCGGCAAGGGATGTAATAAAAATTATTTCAATGTCGCCTATCAGAACGACAACCTCGATGAAGTCGTCGGAAAATATGTCAGCGAAGCCGGTTTCAAAAACGTCTACCTGCTGGCGCCGAACTATCCGGCCGGGAAGGATCACCTCGCGGGGTTCAAGCGCTATTATCAGGGAGCGATTGCCGGCGAGGTTTACAC
>JAPHSA010000145.1 GCA_026193235.1 Deltaproteobacteria bacterium
AAGGCAAGGATCTGGAAGGTAAACGTTACACGTTACAGGTTGCTCCTGAAGATTGTACCGGTTGTGGTGCCTGTGTCCATAATTGCCCGGTCAAGAGCAAGGACGACGAGACCAGAAAGGCCATCAACATGACTTTCCAGGCTCCGTTGCGCGAAGCTGAAGCCGCAAACTTCGACTTCTTCCTCAATCTGCCTGATACTGATCCGACATTGATTAACCGTGCGACTCTCAAGGGCAGCCAGTTATTGCCACCGTTGTTTGAGTTCTCCGGGGCCTGTGCCGGTTGTGGTGAGACGCCATTTGTCAAGCTTTGTTCCCAGTTGTTCGGTGACCGCATGCTGGTAGCCAACGCCACCGGTTGTTCTTCAATCTATGGCGGCAACCTGCCAACCACTCCATGGACAACCCGCAAGGACGGTCTTGGTCCGGCATGGAGTAACTCACTGTTCGAAGACAATGCTGAGTTTGGTTACGGTATGCGTTTAGCAGTGGATAAAACCACAGACTTTGCTAAGGAGTTACTGGCAGAAAATATCGGTTGTGGCTGCGCTGCCTGCCAGGGCACTGCAGGACTGAAGCGCCAGATTCTGGATGCGTTGCAGGACTCGCAAGAAGCGATTGAAGAGCAGCGGGCCCGGGTTGCCAAACTCCAAGCTATTCTGGAACGATGTACCCACGAAACAGCGAAACCACTGCTGGTAAATATCAATTATCTGGTTGTTAAGTCTGTCTGGATTCATGGTGGTGATGGTTGGGCTTACGATATCGGTTACGGTGGTCTTGATCATGTTCTCGCCTCCGGCGAAAACGTCAACGTTCTGGTTATGGATACCGAGGTCTATTCCAATACTGGTGGTCAGGCGTCCAAAGCGACTCCGCTCGGCGCTGTTGCTCAGTTTGCCGCCGGCGGTAAGACTCAACCTAAGAAAGACCTGGGGATGATTACCATGTCCTACGGCAATATTTATGTTGCCAAAGTTGCTCTGTCGAATCCGGCTCAGGTCGTTAAGGCATTCCTTGAGGCTGATTCATTTGATGGCCCATCCCTGATTATTGCCTACAGTCACTGTATTGCTCATGGTATTGCCATGGACACTGCGATTGATGGGTGTAAAGAAGCCGTTGCTTCAGGCCACTGGCCGCTGTTCCGCTTCGACCCACGCTTGGCCGCAGAAGGTAAAAACCCATTGCAGCTGGATAGCAAGGATCCGTCGATCTCCTTTGAGGACTATGCCCTCAAGCAGAACCGCTATCGGGTTCTGAAGAAGATCAACCCGGAAGCTGCCGAGACTTTGATGGTTCAGGCAAACAAAGAGACCACTGACCGTTTTGATATGTACAAGCGGTTGTCTGAAATGCAGTATGGTGGTGACAAGTAAAATAGTTCAAAGTAATTGAAATGTTTGCGGCCCCCGGCAACTTTTTGTCGGGGGCTTTTTTGTATCCTGGACGCTGGGAAAGTCGGGCAGCCTCCGGAGGAAAAGAAAACTGGCAAATATGCAATTTATTGCATAGACTGCAGCTTCTTTTTTGATGGACCTAAACGTTTAGTGGATGAATTATGGCAGAACTCTTTTATGTTTTTCTCAATGTTATCCTTCCAGTTTTTGCCATTGTTCTCTTAGGCGCACTGCTTGGTGGGAAGCTCGAGTTACAGGCCCGGACGCTGACCCGTGCGGCCTACTACGTCTTTGTACCAGCGTTTATTTTTCAAGCGATCAGTACGGCCCAGGTCCCGTTTTCCAGTGCCCTGAAAATGCTTACGTTTATTGTTCTCGCCCATCTTGCCGCCGTTTTTGTTGCCGGGGGTATTGGTCGACTTATGGGTCGTTCCAGAGAAATGATCGCTGCTTTTGTGATGATTGCCGCTTTTGGAAATGTGGGCAATTACGGTTTGGCCTTAATCCGTTTTCGCCTCGGAGAAGAGTCGATTGCGCCGGCGACAATCTATTTTGTCGCCATATCGATTGTTGCTTTTATTATCTGTGTCGGAGCTGCCGGTTGGGCTCATGGTGGAACGCGTGGGGCAATTTGGAAGGTTTTGAAAACGCCGGCACTCTGGGCTACGGTGCCTGCAGCATTTGTTTCGGCTGGAAACTTTGAAGTTCCGTTGATGTTAGATCGTATGATTGGACTTTTGGCTGATGCCATGATTCCGGTGATGTTGTTTGCCCTTGGGCTGCAACTGCTCGAACAAGGCAGGGTCCATTTAACCGGGGATGTCCTGCTGGGGTCATCCATCCGACTCATTCTAACACCACTTATCGCCCTGCTGATTGCGCAGCCGTTCGGGCTAAGTGATATAGAAAGCGCTTCCGGGGTTCTGCAGGCCGCCATGCCTGCCGCTGTTTTGGTCTCCATCATTGCCAAAGAAAATGACATTGTTCCTGATTACGTGACGTCGGTTGTTGTCGTTTCGACCCTGTTCAGTGTGATCACCCTGAGTGTTCTGATGGTGGTCTTGTAATATGCCGATCGCTAGACCCACAGCATTGCCGAAATAGAAACGAGTAAAGTTTTTGATTTTAGCTGTCGATTGTTAAGATATATTGACATTGTCAATCCGCTGTGATAATCCAAAGTTCAGTTTTGCCATGAGGAGTATACTAGGTAGATGTTAGATTTTGCAGCAGCGATAGCGATTCAGGCGGCGAGCTTACGCCTTATGACTGTCCATCACCTCCGGGGGTGAGCTGCAAGGGTACATAATAATTAACCTGAAGCCATGGACAGCATAAAGTTCATGGCTTTTTCTTTGTCATCTGCATGGGGAGAAGAGGATGCGTAATAATATTGTTCACATTGGCGCTGGTGAATTGACCTATGAGATTCGTGCCATTGTTAAAATTGCGGAAGAACTCAACCGGCTCGGCATCAAAACCAATATGGAAAATATTGGTGATCCGGTCGCCAAGGGGGAGGAAATTCCACTCTGGATCAAGGAAATCGTTTCCGGGCTGGCCATGCAGGACTGTTCCTATGGTTACTGCGCTACCAAAGGGCTGCTGGAAACCCGTCAGTTCCTGGCGGATTTGACCAACCAGCGGGGGAAAGCTCAGATTTCGGCCGAGGACATTATCTTTTTTAATGGCCTTGGTGATGCGATCCAGAAGGTTTATGGTCTGCTCAAGCGCGAATCTCGGGTTATCGGCCCCTCGCCGACCTATTCGACTCACTCTTCTGCCGAGGGAGCCCATGCCGGGCAGAAGCCGGTCACCTACCGCCTTGATCCGGACAACCATTGGTATCCGGATATGGATGATCTCCGCCAATCGGTGAAATACAATCCGGCCATTTCGGGAATTCTGATGATCAATCCGGACAACCCGACCGGCGCCGTCTATCCGGAGCGGATTTTGCGGGAAATTATTTCGATCTGCAGAGAGTATGATCTCTTCCTCATCTGTGACGAGATTTACCATAATCTCTGCTACAACGGCACGGTCACGCGGCCGATATCTGATTTAATCGGCGATCTCCCAGCGATCGCCATGAAGGGGATCAGCAAAGAAGTGCCCTGGCC
>JAPHSA010000196.1 GCA_026193235.1 Deltaproteobacteria bacterium
AGCAGCACCAGTTTCGGTGATGACCATATTTACTGCAGCGCTGCGGCCGCGGCGCTCTTTTTTGTGGTAGTTATCGATCAGGTTCTGGTCGTTGGTGTAGCTGTGACAAGTTTCAACGTGGCCGGTTTCGATGCCGAATTTGTCGTTGACTGCTTTAAGCGTAGGGACGATAGCGTTGGTTGTGCAACTGGCGGCAGAAAGGATTGTATCGCCGAGTTCAAGTAATTCGCTGTTAACCCCGTAGACAACATTGGGGATATCCCCTTTGCCGGGAGCTGTAAGCAGGACATGTGATGTTCCCTTGGCTTTAAGATGTTGACCCAGGCCTTCGCGGTCGCGCCATTTGCCAGTGTTATCAATGACGATGGCGTTCTCAATGCCATATTGTGAATAATCAACTTCATCAGGACTGTTGGCGTAAATGATACGGACCATGTTGCCGTTAGCAATGATGGCATTCTCCTGCTCGTCAATTCTGATGGTGCCTTTAAAGTGCCCGTGAACGGAGTCACGGCGTAATAAGCTTGCCCGTTTAGCCAGGTCGTCGTCACTGCCCTTGCGAACAACCGCTGCTCGCAGCCGCAGTTTGTTCCCGCCACCAGCCTGCTCGATCAGAATTCTCGCAAGGAGACGGCCAATACGGCCAAAACCGTAAAGGACGACATCACGCGGTTCACTTAATTGGCTGTCCTTTCCTGTATTGAGGTCTTTCAGTTGTTCGGCAACAAAGGTTTTGATGTCACCACCGTCCTGTTCCTGATAACGCAGGACCAGTCTGGCCAAGTCGACTTTTCCGGGGGCCAGATTCATTTCCGCCATCGCCTGCAGCATCGGGTAGGTGTCCGTGACCCAGATTTCGCGGCTGATGATCTGCCGGGCAAAGCGATGGGCACGCAGAATATCTATGGTTGACTGGTTAACCAGGGTGCGGTCAAAAACAGTACAGATGACCTCATGATCACGATAAAGTTTGCCAATCAGCGGAGTCATAGCTTCAGCAATCGCCTCACGTTGTTTCCACTCTTTGAAATATTCATCGGTTTTTATGTCGACCATAACCCATCAAACCTTTCGTTGGTAAATCTGTATGAAGTGAAATCGGGTACCCGATTCCTGCGCTCTGAAAACGAGCGTATACTACATTGAACTCAAAAACGAATGCAACTTTCTTTGGTGCGGAAAAAGCTCCTTTTTTCATTCTGTTGCTGGACAATCGCTGGACGGATTGATAAAAGTAAACGGTCACAATTTTTAACTCAAGCGGTTCAAACTTTGACGAAACTTATCCGCGTAAATCATGGAGGAAGCATCAATGAGCGAAACAGTCAGCTACAAAGATCTGGGGTTGGTAAATTCACGGGAAATATTTCGGAAAGCCGTTGTCGGTGGATATGCAATCCCTGCTTATAATTTCAATAATCTTGAGCAATTACAGGCAATTATTACTGCCTGTGCCGAAACCAGATCTCCAGTGATCCTGCAGATCAGTAAGGGCGCTCGGAGTTACGCCAACGAAACCATGCTGCGTTACATGGCCACAGGGGCGGTGCAGATGGCTAAAGAGATGGGCGCTGATATACCGATTGTTTTGCATCTGGATCATGGTGATTCTTTCGAGCTGTGTAAAAGCTGCATTGAGTCTGGATTTTCTTCCGTGATGATTGATGGTTCTCATCTGCCCTACGATGAAAACGTTGCTTTAACTCGGAAAGTTGTCGAATATGCCCATCAATATGATGTGACGGTGGAAGGTGAACTTGGAGTTCTGGCCGGGATTGAGGATGATGTCGTTGCTGAAAAATCCACCTATACGCAGCCCGATGAAGTTGAGGATTTCGTCAAAAAAACCGGTGTTGACTCTTTGGCAATTTCCATCGGAACCAGTCATGGGGCCTATAAGTTCAAACTTAAGGAGGGAGAATCTGTTCCCCCGCTGCGTTTTGATATTCTTGAAGAATGTGAAAAACGCATTCCTGGTTTTCCGATTGTTTTGCACGGAGCCTCTAGTGTTGTTCAGGCATATGTTGCATTGATCAACCAGTATGGCGGGAAAATGGATGGGGCAGTCGGTGTCCCAGAAGATCAACTGCGCAGAGCGGCAGCCAGTTCTGTTTGCAAGATCAATATTGATTCAGATGGCCGCCTGGCGGTGACGGCGAAAATTCGTGAATATCTGGCCAATGATCCTGGTGAATTTGATCCGCGTAAATATTTGGGTGCCGCACGGAAAGAATTGATCAGTTTGATTAAACATAAGAATGTAGCGGTCCTCGGGAGTGCTGGAAAGGCCTGATTGTCTCTGGATTAAAATAGAAAAGGGTCGTTTCACTGTTGGTGAGGTGACGGCCCTTTTCTTCGTTATTCTGTTATTCAAATGAATTTTACGGGGTTCCGATCTATGCCCACCCTGATCGGTTAACATGGTTTGTTCCCAATCAGATCGGAACTGGTCTCTTAATTGAAGTTTCAGCGCATGCCATGCTTGTTTTTTGACGGCTCAGTAAACTCAACTTTCTTCAGCAGCGTATTGTTTCCCCTCTTCAGGGTCAATTCAACTTTATCTCCAATCCCCTTCTGTTGCAGCTCGTAGATCAGATCAAAGGGTTCCTGCAGTTCTTGGCTGTCGATGTGGGTCAGCAGGTCCTGCTCATGGAATTCATTTTTTTCTGCAACTGACCCGGGAATTATCCTTTTTATAAGCAGGCCTTCGGCTGTTTTTTCAAGCATGACTCCAAGCTTGACCCCGGGATTTGGCAAATCTTCGTACTCGGTAAAGGTCATGAAATGATAGGGGGGCATCGGATAATGCGGTTTATTGACATCCATTAAACGGTCCTTTTTGCTCTCTGGAATATTGAGTTCCTCAGAGCCGATCAGCAGGTAGCTTGCAGGAATACGTCTGAACATACGGCGCGGGATGCCGAAGCCGTAGCGAATATGATTACTTCCGGCAATGACCATGACCTGATATTCATTGCCTTTCTTCACCAGATAGTTGGCCAGGTTTTCTGCCATGGCTTCATCCCACAGGGTCTGGACGCGTTGAAACCCATCCTCCATCGCTTGGCCCATTTTATGCCCTGCATAGAAAGCTTTGACGGTTGCCTGGTGGTAGGGGTCATCCTGATCCATTTGCGGTAACTGCTGGCGCTCAGCTTCAGCAAGTTTGTTAAAGGGGGTGTTTCCAACTTTCTCCTTAAGGTCCTGTTCTGCATTGAGAGCCAGAATGGGAACGCCATGATTGCGGCAGAGGTTCAGCAGGTCGCGATAAAAAGCAAAGTTCATACCCCAGTTTTGGTACCAACCTACCTGCTTCAAAAATTCTTTTTCTGATAGCTGGCCAGCGACCCAGCTATCCAGAATTGGTTGCTGTGAAGGGCTGAACATTTCCATGGCCAGAGAAACCTGTCCGGGATTGTTCTGCCGTAAGGCGGTAAGAATGTCTTCCTGTAAATGATGGGACGCAGGATTGTCATGCGTTTCACCTACAAAAACGACCCGCATGCGAACGATCTGGCTGAGCATTTCCTGCTGATCGACAAAAACTCCGGTCGGCAGATGAAGTATATCGCCGACAACCGGTTTTCTTTCCGGTGGATACGGGAGCTCTGGATCCCCGAGATAGCTTTTAGTTGGCTGGCAGGCACTGAATGTCATGAGCATGATCAATAACGCTATTGGGGTTCTCATATCCGTGGGCTTCCTTAGTAAATGTTTTTAGCATAAAAAATTTCTGTCATTTCTTGCCCAAGAATTTTTTTGACATACTTGCGTTCTGCCTCAGTGAGATCTTCGTAGGTGGTAGAAAACAGGTATTGATTGAGGTCAAAATCATTGAGCAGCATTTTTGTATGAAAGAGATTTTCTTGGTAAATATTAATGTCAACACATTGATAGCGCTCGCGAATCTCTTTGCGGATATATTGCTGAATGCTGTGGATCCGGTGATCGATGTAATGCTTGCGTCCATTGGTATCACGGGTGAAACCACGAACCTTATAGTCCATGAGCACAATATCCGATTCAAAGGATGCAATCAGGTGGTTCAATGCTTTCAATGGACTGATTCTACCACAGGTTGAAACGTCGATATCTACCCGGAAAGTTGACACTCCGGATTTGGAATCAGTTTCGGGGTAGGTGTGAATGCAGAGATGGCTTTTATCCAGATGGGCAACAACCGCGTCAGATTTAGGCTCAATCGGCTCTTCGGCAATCAGAATGGTGACCGACGCACCCATTGGATCGTAATCCTGGCTGGCAATATTGAGAATATTTGCCCCGATAATGTCGGAAACTTCGGTCAGAATCTGGGTCAAACGGTCAGCGTTATACTCTTCATCAATATATTCCAGATACTCTTTGCGCGCCTGAGGGCGTCTGGCATAGCAGATGTCGTAAATATTGAAGGTGAGACTTTTGGTCAGATTATTGAAACCACGCAGCTTGATTTTGGGTTTTCGGCGCGGGCGGGCCACTTTTTTAGCACACATCGGCAGAGTTCTCCTGAAAAAACACCGAGCAGGCCCGGTGCTTATTGATCTCTTTCTACAACAGAAGAAAGTTGCCGATTATAATGCCTTTGAGTTTTTTTCAGCAACAGTTTTTACCCTGCTTTTTTATCTTCTCGTTCGTCCATGACTTTATAGGCGCAGAGTGAGCCGCACATGGTGCAGGCACCATGGGACTCATCGACTCCGGACTCAGCCCTCAGACGGCGGGCTTTATCGGGATCGAGGGAGACGGAAAACTGTCCCTCCCAGTCAAGGTTTTTGCGATAAACAGCCATGGCATTATCTTTTTCAATGGCGCCAGGAATACCTTTGACAATGTCAGCTGCATGGGCGGCAATACGGACGGCCATCACCCCTTCGTGAACATCTTCAACTGTCGGTAAGCGCAGATGCTCGCTCGGGGTGACATAGCAGAGAAAATCAGCCCCTGCAGCCGCGGCAATTGTTCCGCCGATGGCAGCGGTGATGTGATCATACCCGGGAGCAATGTCGGTTACCAGGGGGCCTAGAACGTAGAAAGGAGCTCCGTGGCAGAGCCGCTTCTGCAGTTTTATGTTGGCTTCAATCTGATCCAGAGGGACATGGCCCGGGCCTTCAATCATTACCTGAATGCCTGCATCCTGAGCTCTCTGGGTCAATTCGCCGAGGATAATCAATTCCTGAATCTGGGCACGATCGGTCGCATCAGCGAGACAGCCTGGTCGAAAGCCGTCTCCCAGGGAGAGGACCGCATCGTAGGGCCGCACCAGTTCTAAAAGGCGATCATAAAATTCATAAAGAGGATTTTCAGCGTTGTTGTAAGCCATCCATCCAACAGTGAAGGATCCCCCTCGGGAAACGACTTCCAGCAGGCGGCCTTCTTTATCCATCCGGGCTACTGTCTCGCGGGTTACCCCACAATGAACAGTGATAAAATCAACGCCATCATCCAGATGTTTTTTGACCCCGGCAAAAATATCTTCAACCGTCATGTCGACGATTGGTTTGCCCTGCTTTATCACCGCATCACAGGCGGCCTGATAGAGTGGGACACTGCCGATACAGAGGTCTGTTTCGGCAATAATAGCGGCACGGATTTCATCAATTGGGCCACCGGTTGAGAGGTCCATCAATGCATCAGCACCGGCAGCTGCGGCAACTTTAGCTTTTTCAAGCTCTTTGTCGATGCTTGTGTCGTCCTGGCTGGTGCCAAGGTTGGCGTTGGTTTTAGTGCGCAGTCCTTCGCCAACTGCCAGTGGGCGACCGTTGGTATGTTTATTGTTGCGACAGATAACAGCAGTGCCAGCAGCAATTCGCTGACGTAAAATTTCCGGATCAATGTTTTCCGCTGCCGCCGACAGGCGCACCAATTCACTTACCTGCCCCTGACGGGCCATTTCCAGCTGAGTCATTCAAGATACCTCAAATAGAGAAAAACAGCGCTAATCACATTCATTGTGGCCGCGCTGCAGTTAAAAGATAGAAAGCAATGCAGGTGGGGTATCTTAATCTATAGAGACCTTTTCATGCAAGAGCTGCATGGCGGCATGGATATGATTAACAGGGCCGTGACCTCGACCGATTTGTACGGAGTTTTCGATGGCCAGTGAGACAAAACGTTTCCCGCGTTCTACTGCTCGTCTTAAGGGGTAGCCCTGAGCGAGGAAGGTCGCGATAGCAGCGGAAAGAGTACAGCCTGTCCCATGGGTGTTGATAGTATCGAAGCGCGGCGAGGTGAGTTGATATTCGTCGTTGCCATGAAGGAAAATATCAGTAGCATCGCCATTTAAATGACCGCCTTTAATCAGCACGTTGCGGGCTCCGAGTTCCTGTAGATTCCGCCCGGCTTCGATCATCTCTTCGACTGTGCGGGGTTCGATTCCGGTCAGGGCCTCGACCTCAGGAAGGTTGGGGGTCAGCAGGTAAGATTGTGGCACGAGGCGAGAAATGAGGCTGTCGTGGGCTTCTTTGTCGAGCAGTGATTCTCCACCCTTGGCGATCATTACCGGGTCAACGACGGCAAGAAGTGAGCGCTGCTCAATGACGCGGGCAACCCGCGAAACAATGCCACCCCAGCTGAGCATCCCAGTTTTGATTGTATCTGCTCCAATATCATCCAATACTGCTTCAAGTTGCTTGAGAACAAAATCAGTATGCACACTGTATGTGTCAATCACGCCCAGAGTATTTTGGGCGGTGAGCGCCGTAATGACGCTACTGGCATAGCTGCCGAGGAGAGTGATGGTTTTTATGTCCGCCTGGATGCCTGCTCCTCCGCCAGAATCGGAGCCAGCGATCGTCAGCACTCTGCCGTTCGGGCAGGGTTTATGGCGGTTAAAGAGTAGCGAATACTCTTTAGCGGCACGGGCCGGGTCATTGTCGGCCATAACTCCGGAGATAACAGCGACGGCATCGGCCCCGGCTTCGATGGCGTCAAAGGCACCTTCCGGGGTGATCCCCCCAATGGCAACAATAGGAATGCGCACCGCTTTACGAACCATACCGAGCGTTTTGAGGCCGACCAGGGTTGTGTCCTCTTTAGTGTCGCTCGGGAAAATGCTGCCAATGGCAATATAATCGGCGCCCTGTGCTTCAGCTTTGAGAGCTTCTTCAACACTATGAGTGGACATGCCGATCAACTTGTTGCGGCCCAATATCTGGCGGGCCTGTACTGCGGGCATATCATCCTGGCCAAGGTGAACGCCATCGGCATTAACTTCACGTGCCAGTTCAGGTAGATCGTTGATGATCAGCAGGGCTTCATGCTCATGGCAGAGATTCCGTAGCTGTTCCGCCATCTCCCGACGCTTATCCGGGTGCATGTCTTTGGCCCGGTACTGAACAATTTTTGCGCCACCGGTCAACGCGGCCTCGACTTTTGTCAGCAACCGTGCATCTTTGTTGTCGTCTGTTATCAGGTAAAGGCCGGAGAGCATTAGAAATCCCCCTTTGTTTTTAGATAGATAGGGAAGGTTAAGTTATTTTCAATCAAACAACTGTTCAATTTCTAAAAAAAATAGAATGAAGATTCAACAATTAATGGGGAATCCTATCAGTCTGCAACCTTGGTGTCAATTAATCTTTCAGGTTTTTTGTCGCTTTACAGAGATTTGTCGGAAGTATATGTATAGAAGGCAAAGATTATCAATTTCGACTTGCACTACAGGAGACTTAAAAAAGCAATGGAATATTCCCCCCGGCCCACCTGGGCAGAGATTGACCTGGCTGCGCTCAAGCACAATTATCGGCAAACTTTAAGTTTTTGTTCTGACCAGCAGCGAGCCCTGGCCGTTGTTAAAGCTGATGCCTACGGTCATGGAGCTGTTCCGGTGACCCGTGCTTTGCAATCTTTTGGGGTGCGGGATTTTGCTGTGGCAACATTGGAAGAAGCATTGGAGCTTCGCCAGGCGGGGATCGAGGAAAAGCTTCTGGTTCTTGGCAGCTGTTTCCCGGGGCAGGAATCGGCTTTCATTGAATACAATCTGATGCCGACTCTGCTTGACAGTGAAACAGCATTTCGCCTTGATGCAGAGGCTGTCCGGTGCAAGAAAAGGATTAAAGTGCATCTGAAGGTCGATAGCGGTATGGGCCGGGTCGGCTTTCTTCCGCAGCAACTGAAAGTCTTTCTCCCGCAATTGAAAAAACTTGAG
>JAPHSA010000288.1 GCA_026193235.1 Deltaproteobacteria bacterium
CCGCGACGTTGAACCGATTGCTTATCGACAAGAAAAATGAATAGGCGAAGATAAACAGATTTCAACCCAATCCTTTGTTTTTCAAAGAACCAAGCCAAACTTGTGAGCCTGCCGAATCCGGGTAAAATGTAGATAGATATCAACTCGCACCGCAAGGAGGTCACAATGAAACTCGATCTGACGAAAACCGAAGAGCAGGTTCTGGCCGAAACTCTTGAATCGAGTCTCAGTCGGTTGCAGGATGAAATCTCACATACCGACTCCCGCGACTATCGCGAGGCGCTAAAAGAAAGGAAGGAAGTTCTGCAAAATCTGCGGAGCAAATTGCCTTGAGATAAAACGAGCCCTCGGGATGTCGGGTCGGACCAAGCTAATAGGCTGAAATGCGGTAAGATGACTGCGGAAAAATCTCGGTAAAAATTGACATTTGGCATTTTGCGACACAGGAGAGACAAACCATGAAAGTTCTGGCATTCAACGGCAGCCCGAAAGCGGAAGGCAACACTTTTAACGCCCTGAAGATGGTGACCGGGCAACTGGAACAGGAAGGTATCGACACGCAGATCATTCAGGTGGGGAACAAAGCCATCCGCGGCTGCATCGCCTGCGGCCAGTGCCGCCAGAATCAGAATGAACAGTGTGTGCTGCCGGGCGACGAGGTCAATGACTGGATACAGCAGATGAAGCAGGCCGACGGTATCCTGCTCGGCTCGCCGGTGCATTACGCGGCCGTGGGCGGAACCATGAAATGTTTCCTGGACCGCGCTTTCTACGTGAGCGGCAGCAATGGCGGTCTGCTGCGCCACAAAGTCGGCGCGGCGGTGGTGGCGGTTCGCCGCTCGGGCGGCCTGCCGGCCTTTAACCAGTTGATCAATTTCATCTGCTATGCCGAAATGTTGATGCCGTCCTCCAATTACTGGAACGTCATCCATGGCACCAGCCCCGGCGAAGTGACGCAGGATCCCGAGGGGATGCAGATCATGCGGATGCTCGGTAAGAACATGGCCTGGCTGATGAAGCTGGTTGAACATGGCAAGGGCAAGATTGCCCCGCCCCAGCCGGAGGCTAAAACCTATACCTGCTTCGTGCGCTGACCGTCGCCTGGGTGAATGCCGCCGGATCAGGGCAGGCGATTTATTGCCTGGGCTGGGATCGGGGGACTTAAAACCAATTCATTCCGGACAGCGGATCAGCCCGGATTCTTAACCCATGCGAAGGACGAAACCATGACCAAAATCGATGCCGCCATTGAGCTCTGTACTGAAGACGAAAAAAAATGGCCGGATTTTTACAATCTGTTTCTGAACTCGCATTTCTTTGTCCCGATACTGCATGAGAAAGACGTGGTGGTAACGGAAGACGGGGCGCTGCCGCTTTTGGTCGAGGCCAACGACAACACCTATCTGATGTTGTTCGACACCATTGGCAGATTGACCGATTGGGCGGATGAGGACACAAAATACCTTGGCGTCACCGGACACGGCATCACTGAGATGTCTTCAGCGAATATTTACTGGGCGCTGAACTACGGTACCAAAGCGCAGAAGTTTTTTGAACCAGAAGAGATCAGGTGGCTCAAAACTATTGTTCGCCAAGCCAAAGAGGACAGTGATGAACAATCGTCGGCAGCCGGCGATTCCGAGTCTTGATTCTTGTTCGGGGTCGGACCAAGTCAATAAAACAGAACAATCGGGGGGTACTTTTCCAATCACAGAGGGATCATCAAAGGTCGGTCAGGCAGAGCTGCCAGTCGACAGGCAAAAAAAAGACGATGACGGAACTTTCCGAGGGGTGTTACCGGTTTGAATTGCTGCTCCGGTTCTTCGAGCGTTTTGTCAGCTGGGGAATTTCTTCCGGCTGATCAACGATTTTTAGGTCGTCCGCTCTACTTTGCCTCTTCGGTGTTTCCGTCACCGCGTGTTTTTACTTTAGCTCAGCCCGGTCTGATGTCAAGCGACTCTTTTCGATTATTTTTCATGTAGTTACAACTCATTGAAATCACAGGAACGATCCCCCGATTTTTTTTACCGTCGACCTGACGTCCGTGGTTTTTGGGGATTGTGAGGACTGTATATTGATTGACAAAGATACCGCTCCACCCCTTTAACCCATCCACAATACAACTCAACCCCATCCCTCTCATCAACCCACTCACAGGTCTGGCTGAAAGAATTGACGTTCCCTCGGTTCAGTGGACGAAACCTGGCTGATGGCGCTTGATTTCTGAGCGCCGTAAACAGTTCAACTTTTATCATTGCACTGCTTCCGTCCTGACTTTTTTTTGATAAATTATAAATAGTGAAGAGCATGGAATTCAGGGAATTAGTTTTGCTGCAAACAGGTCATGAACCATGGAGCAACGTTATTACAGATCGACCCAGATCGCCAACATTGCTTCCCCGGCGCTGGGCTTCATCCTGAGCATTCCCGGGCTGATTGCATTGCTCCTGCATGCGCGAACTGATGGGAATGGCGTGCATCTCCTGACCTTTATCATCTATGGAATGAGCCTGGTCATCTCCTACGCGGTGTTTACGCTGTATCATATCTTTAAATATGATGCGCGCTTTGGAAAGCTGTTCAAAATCCTCGATCACGCGACAATCTATCTCCTTATCGCCGGGACCTACACACCCTTTGCTCTGGTTTTCCTGCGCGGCAACGGGGGCTGGACATTGTTTGCCACGGTGTGGGGAGTGGCGCTTCTGGGGATTGTTTTTAAAGTTTTCTTTATTTATCGTTTCAAGATACTGGGGCCCCTGATCTACCTGATGATGGGTTGGATGATCGTAATTGTCATCAAGCCCGCGCTTGATTTGATCCCCGCGGCAGGATTGCTGCTGCTGTTGGCGGGCGGGCTGTTTTACAGTTTCGGGCTGATTTTTTACGCCTGGAAACGACTGCG
>JAPHSA010000313.1 GCA_026193235.1 Deltaproteobacteria bacterium
CAGAAACAGTTTGAAGACCAGATCATTCAGACGTTTTATCTGTCGCATATTGATGCCAAAAAGGCAGTCAACATGTTGCGGACCATGTTGCAGGTGCGGAAGATTTATGTTCAGGAAGAGCTGAACGCCATCGTGATTCGGGACCAGCCGGATGTCATCAGACTGGCACAGAAGATAATAGAAGCGAATGACCGCGGGAACTCCGAGGTCGTCTTTGATCTTGAGTTGCTCGAAGTTAATCATAGCGATACCCGTGAATTAGGTCTGAAACTGAGCAATTATTCTATCTCTTCCGGGTTGAGCGCACAGGGCAGCGGCACCATAGTGGCCTCTGGCCTCTCCGCAGGGGATTCCACCACCGGGTTGATTGAGAGTTTTAGCGGGCTCGATCCTTTTTATACTCTCCCGACAGCCTCTTTCAAGTTCATGAAAACTTTGGTCAATGCTGAAATTTTGGCCAATCCGAAAATTCGCGTCAGGAATCAGGAAAAGGCCAAGGTGCATGTCGGTAGTCGCGAACCAATAATCACTGTAACGACCACCGATTTTCAGACGACTGAAAATATTCAATATATTGATGTTGGGGTTAAATTGAATGTAGAGCCAAGGATTCAGTTGGATGGTACAATTGTGACCAAATTGGGACTTGAAGTGAGTAATGTTTCGGGACGGGAGAAAACTCAGAGTGGAACGGTGGCTATCACCATTTCTTCAACAACTGCCGATACCACTTTAACCTTAAAAGATGGCGAGCAGACGGTGATCGGTGGATTGATCCGTGATGATGAATCGGTGACAAAAAACAAGTTACCAATTTTGGGAGATATTCCGCTTTTTGGAGAAATATTTAACGGGACCGACACAACCAAGACTAAACGGGAAATCCTGCTATCGATTACGCCGCACATCGTCAAATCGGTACATGTGCCGCAGGGCGATACTGCCAGCATCTGGTCAGGTGGTGAAGACGATTTGAAATTCGGTCGTAATTTTGGCACCTTTGCTGATGAGTACCAGGCAGGACAGCAGGGAGTGGAGCCACAGGCCAATCAACAGGCTGATCAGTTGGATAAAGAGTCTCCCCTTGGTAGCGATCAGGTAGATGACACTATCGAAACAGAACCGCAAGCGCCAGAACAGTTGTCATCTGCTGCTGAAGGCGATAAGTCAGAACTTTCCCCTGAGCCGATAACCGAAGAGGTGATTCTTGATAAAGAGCTCGGCGTGCAGGCATTCAGGTCGATGGTTTTTATCGACGGAGAACAGCTAGTCAACCAGGGTGATGAATTTACCCTGAGCTTTAAGGTTGAGGAGGTTGAAGATCTGTTCAGTTCTCCCCTGTATGTTCAATATGATCCAGCTATTGTTGAATTTATTAGTGCAACAGAGGGTTCTTTCCTCAACCAGGAGGGTGTTGCAACCCTCTTTACCCACACAGATCTCAATCAGGGGGGACGAATTGTCGTTGGCTTGAAACAGGGGGCAAACGGACAGGGTGTTTCTGGGGATGGAGAGTTATTCAGTCTGCAGTTCAGAGCAAAAGCTTCCGGTAAAACTGAGATTATGCCAACGCGGACAAATTTCAGGAATGCTCAGGGTGAAAAGATTGATGTTGACGCGTCCGGGTTGATGGTCGAAGTGGCCCCATAGAATTGGCTGATGCAAAACTTGTATACAAAAAAAACTGCTGGAATGACCCTTATCGAGCTGGTCATTGCTATGGCCATTCTGGCCATTCTGGCGGCAATGGTCATCCCCCTGGCGGAAGTGACCGTCACGCGGACTAAAGAGCTGGAGTTGCGGCGCGCGTTGCGGACTATCCGCACTGCAATCGATGGGTATAAGGAGGACTATGATAAGGCTGTTGCGGAAAAAAAAATCTTTGCAACTGTTGGCGAATCAGGGTACCCGGAGGAGCTGGAAAAACTGCTGGAAGGGAACGATTGGAGCGGACTCTATCCATTTAAAAAAAAGTACCTGCGCAGGATTCCCGGGGATCCCTTTGATAAAGATGATAATGGCTGGGGGTTACGTGCCTACAGTGACGATGCTGACTCCACTGTTTGGGGCGGTGAGGATGTTTATGATGTGTACAGCCAGAGTGAGGATATTGCTCTGGATGGAACCACTTATCGGGACTGGTAGATGAAGAACTGGATGCAATATATCAAGTCACCCAAAGGGTTTACCCTGTTTGAACTGCTGGCGGTTATGGTGATTCTGTCGGTGTTGGCCAGCATTGCTGTGCCCAGCTACAAACGCAGCCAGATTAAAGCACGGGAGTCAGCACTGGCAGAAGATCTTTACCAGATGCGCAGGTCAATTGATGCCTACTTTGCCGATCATGGCAGTTACCCGGACAACCTGGATCAGTTGACCAGTAATAAATATTTACGCGCTATTCCGCGTGATCCATTTACCCTGAAAAATGACAGCTGGAATTGCCTTCCTCCTGAGCCAGCTGAAAATGGGCAATTGGCCGGAGGCGGGTGTTTTGATGTCCGTAGTGGCAGCGATCTGATCGGGCTGAATGATATCCCCTATCGGGACTGGTGATGGCGCTGCAAAAAGGGGTTGTTTCCAAGTGGAAACTAGGTGGAAAATAAATAATCAGCGTGGCGCGGTTTTGCTTATGGTGCTGGTAAGCATCACCTTGCTGGGATTAATGGCTGGAATAGCCGGGTCGAGTTGGCAAACAACTGTACAACGAGCAAAAGAGGCTGACCTGCTGTGGAAGGGGAACCAGATTCGCCGGGCAATCGAAAGCTATTACACGACTTCCCATGCTCAGGGTGCGGCACCTAAAGCCTTTCCGTCAGAATTGGGATACCTGATTCTAGATCCCCGCTTTTTGGAAATCCAGCGTCACCTGAGACGACTTTACCCTGATCCAATGACCGGAAAGGAATGGGACATTATCAAGGGCCCAAGCGGTCAAGTGATAGGAGTGAAATCCAGCTCGAACAAAGTTCCTTTTAAGCAGGATGGGTTTTCAGAAGTCAATCAAAGCTTTAGGGGTCAAAAAAGCTATAAAAACTGGCAATTTATTTACCAGCCACAACAAAACACCCAACTAAAAAAACCGGCACCCAAGAGTTAAGAAGGCTGATGTGTTCGCAGTTTTTTAAAATAAACTATCCTGCTCTCTGCGGCTTAAAATTAGAATTGCACAAAAGGTAAAAACCTCCGACACTGTCAGGAGGTTTTCTTTATGTAGGTATTTTCATGGAATGATCAAATTGACATTAACTCAGATCTGGCATGAAAGGAATTTAAACAGGTAATGTCGTGTTGCGTTTTCACCCAAGATAAAAAATTAAAAAACAACTCTTGTGAATTTTTTCGTACAGCACAAACTGTCGAAAAATTTTACAACTATATTCCTGTCCTTCGGGACAGTGCAACATGACCTCTCAACGCAAAGCCATTCTTTACGGCCTCAGCGCCGTACTCCTCTGGTCGACAGTGGCAACGGCCTTTAAACTGTCTCTGCGCTATTTCAGCCCCATCGAATTGCTGCTTTATTCAGGCTCATTTTCAACGCTGTTACTGGGAGCAATTCTGCTCTGTCAAAGAAAGTTTCATCTGGCGTTTCAGTGTTCGCTCCAGGAGTACCTGCTATCGATCTGCCTTGGACTACTCAGTCCCTTCCTTTATTACCTGATTCTTTTTAAAGCCTACGATCTGCTGCCCGCTCAGCAAGCGCAACCGCTCAACTATACCTGGGCAATTACCCTTTCACTGCTCGCTGTTCCGCTGTTGAAGCAGAAGATTGGCTGGCAACAGTGGTTGGCGTTACTGGTGAGCTACTGCGGTGTCGTAGTGATCTCAACGGAAGGAAAACCCTTCAGCTTCCAGTTCACTGATCCTCTGGGGGTCGGGTTGGCGTTGGCCAGCACAATTGTCTGGGCGCTTTATTGGATCTACAACACACGCGATAGTCGTGATCCGGTGGTGGGACTGTTCGTCAACTTTCTCTGCAGTTTTCCCTTCGTGCTGGGCTACTACTTGCTGACAACGGATGTGAGAATGCCCCCCGTCAATGGTCTGCTTGGGGCGGCCTATGTGGGAACCTTTGAAATGGGGGCCTGTTTTGTCCTTTGGCTGCTCGCTATGAAGACAACCGACAGCACGGCAAAAATCAGCAATCTGATTTTTCTGTCACCTTTTCTTTCGCTGATTTTTATCTACTTTCTGGTCGGAGAAAAGATTCTCGCGGCTACCTTCATCGGCCTGATTTTAATTGTCGCAGGACTTTTCTGCCAGCGGCTCAAATAGGTTCAGGCTAACCCGAACCCCCAAAGCAACCCAATTGCGACAAAGATAGCCGGCAGGAGATTGCCGACAGGCAGCCGTTTTAAGCCCATCAGATCAAAGGAAATCGCAACAATCAAAAGACCGCCAACGGCATTCATTTCGACAATCACCGGTTCAGTCAAAACTGTCTGAGCCAGCTCAGCAACCAGGGTGATACTTCCCTGATAGAGGAACAGGGGCACGATGGAAAAGAGCACACCGATACCCATTGTTGAGGTTAAAGCAATAGCGGCGACACCATCCAGAGCAGCCTTGGCATAAAGAATCGTCGGCTTTCCACCCAGGCCATCCTGTAACGCGCCCATGATCGCCATAGCGCCAACACAGAACAGCAGGCTTGAAGTGACAAAGCCTTCGGCAATGGTCCCCAAACTGGAAAAGCGCTTTTGCAATCCCAATCCAAAAGTTTCCAAGCGCCTTTCGATCCCCAGAAGTTCACCGATCAAGCCCCCGAGAATCAGACTGCCGATAACGATCATCAACTGCTGACTTTTTAGTGCCAGCTGCAAACCGATTAACAAGACAGCAAGCCCAAGCCCGGCCATCAGGGTCTGACGCAGCTGAACAGATAAAAAGCGTCCTGCCCAGCGCCCGATTAAAGAGCCGACGATAACCGCTGCAATGTTAACAAGTGTCCCCAGTAAAATCATAACAACCCTTCGTAATATAAAAATCTGCGGGACAATAGCACAAAGCAACAAAAAGATCCCACGCAGAAAGCTCTCTCCATGCCTCCAGGGAACTCCTGAGGGCTGGTGCTGACCCCGACAAGTTAGTTGAGTAAAGTAGATAGCCAGAAGGGTTTGTTCCGGTGGGGAATGCTAGCGGGGAGCTGGCCTGGTGGTCACAGCAGCTACTGAGGAGCGGCGCTCCGCATGGCCATCATGAAAAGATTTCTTGGCTAATAGCAGAGGCTCCAAACAACCTGGTCTCATTTATCTTTTGCCGATGTGACATGTTTCAATTTCAAGCAGGTATTGTTTGATTCAATTTAGGCAAGTTGTCCAGCCAGTTAAAAAGAGCGTTCACATCGTAAGGTTTCGAAAAGATCTGACAGCCAAAGTTTTCCACGCATTTTTCTTCGTCAGGGGTCCAACTTCCCGAAAAGATAGCAAATTGGCTGGCCTTTAACTGACAACCTTTGGCTCTTTGCTGGGTGAGGAAATCAATCCCCGACAGTCCGGGCATTTGATTGTCCAGCAATACGAGATCGGCACAGGGTTGGGTATAGGGACAGCGTTCCTCAGCAGCTGCGCAGACGACAAAGCTTCTCGCGCTATCAAAGCTGGAGACCTGATAGCCCCTCTCCTGCAAAAGATCCGTCAGGAAATCCCGACAAAACTCCATATCATCAATAACCACAGCTTTCGGTCTGCTCTGCATCAGGGACCCCTCTGCGAAATACACCACATAGGGAAGCATACAATCCACCTCTGACAGATTTCTGAATTTATTTTTTGCGGGGAACTATGTCAAAGGCGTTTGAAACGACAAAACCCAGGGGGAACCTGGGTTTTGTGTAAAAAAGAGTAAATGAAAAACGAAAAAAGACTTATTTCACGTGACAGCGATTACAGCTCTTTTTCGCCTCAAAGGCGCGTGTGCCGTTATGGCATTTCCCGCAAAGCTCTCCCGCATAAATCTTAGCCATCGTGATTTCGACAGTTCCCTTTTTCATTTTAGGAAACACATCCTTGTTATGACACTCTTTACAGCTGACCCCGGCATCCTTATGAATCGTGCCGGAAAACTCAACGGGCCCCAGTGGTCCCTTTTCAAAAGTCAAAGTCTTCCCCGGAGGAACGGCCACAGCGATAGCAACAACAGAAAAAATCAAAACAGTCAGCAGTACAAGAATTTTTTTCATAAGCCCCATCCTTTGCTTAGTGAGAAAGTGTATTCAACCGTAAACCAGCAACCCCAATAAAATCTGTGGAAAGACTAACGGATTAATAATTCAAGGTCAACACTCGGATAAAATTAGAATTGTTGGATAATGATCATACATTGAGTTAATATACTTCGCTAACTCAGTTATTTTCAATACTGTTACCATGTACCAGAGGGGAAAATCGTGGAACATTTTATTGCCCGGCAGCCGATATTTGACACCAAGGGCCGTGTATATGCTTATGAGCTTCTGTTTCGTTCCGGGCTCCACAACTATTTTGATTCTGATGACCAGGATCATGCGGCAGCCAGTGTTATTGCCAACAGCAATCTGCTCTTTAACCTGACCGAAATGACCGGCAGTACCAAGGCCTTTATCAACTGTACCCGGCGGGTCCTGCTCGAAGACCTGATGACAACGCTACCACGTCAACAGGCCGTGGTAGAGGTGCTTGAAGATGTTGAACCTGATGAAGAACTGGTGGCCGCCTGTCAGCGGCTGAAAAAACAAGGATACACTCTTGCGCTTGATGATTTTGTTTATCACAAAAACTACGAGCCTTTGCTGGAACTGGCAGACATCATCAAAGTCGATTTTCTCCTTAGCGATGTTGATGAACAAAAACGCCTGGCACAAATGATGATCCCGCGCGGGATCAAAATGCTCGCCGAAAAAGTCGAAACACACGAAGTTTATGAACAGGCCAAAGAGATGGG
>JAPHSA010000297.1 GCA_026193235.1 Deltaproteobacteria bacterium
CAGTCCACCACCCGTAGCAATGACCAGGCCTTGTTGTTGTGCCAGTTCCTGCACCAATTCCGCCTCGTATTGGCGGAAAACACCTTCCCCCTGCTCCTGAAATAGTTCAGCAATGGTTTGCCCGATGCGCTTTTCAATCTCAGTATCGGTGTCGATAAATTCATATCCGAGACGTTTGGCAAGCAGCCGACCCAGAGTGCTTTTCCCGGTTCCCATGAAACCGGTCAAAATAATGTTGGTTTTCCGCATCGTATTTCCATCGATGAAAAATTTAACCAATTAGCAACCTGGACAGAAGATAGGCAACAAATCATAAAGCTGTCAAGTGTAAGCAACGGTGCGGGAAAATGAATTTTTGACTTGAAACTGTTTATTCTCTTGGCTTGCTCAGGCCTTTCTGTCATAATCCCGCTCTTTTGCAAAAAAACATTATTTATAAAGGGTTTAGCTTATGCCTGAAAAGATAAGAAATATCGCGATTATCGCGCACGTCGATCATGGAAAAACAACTCTGGTCGATGCCATGCTGGTGCAGTCGGGAGTGTTCCGGGAACACCAGGTGATAACTGAACGAGTAATGGACAGTAACGATCTGGAAAAAGAACGTGGAATTACCATTCTTTCTAAGAATCTTTCGGTGCAGCACGGTGGACTGAAGATCAATATTGTTGATACTCCCGGTCATGCAGATTTTGGTGGTGAAGTCGAAAGGATTCTGAAAATGGTCGACTCGGTTCTGCTCCTAGTCGATGCTTTTGACGGACCGATGCCACAGACGCGCTTTGTGTTGAAGAAGTCTCTCGACCTCGGGATCAAGCCGATTGTCGTGATTAATAAAATTGATCGTCCCGGCGCGCGGCCTACAGAAGTTGTTGATATGGTCTTTGACCTGTTCTGTGAGCTTAACGCCAATGAAGATCAGCTTGATTTCCCTATTGTATATGCCAGTGCAAAACTGGGAATAGCCAAGCGGGAACTGGAAGACGAGTCAGATAATCTCGAGCCCTTGTTTGAGATGGTCAGTGAACGGGTTGATCCTCCGAGTGGCGATAAAAACGCCCCGTTTCAGATGCTGGTGACCAATATCGACTACAATAAATTTATCGGTCGTACGGCCACGGGAAAAATTTTTAACGGGACGGTCAGGTCTGGTGAGACGGTTGCCAGAATTGATTGCTCCGGTAAAGTGACGACGGGGCGGATCAGTAAGCTGCTTGGCTACCAGGGCTTGCAGCAGGTTGAACTGCAGGAAGCCTTTGCCGGGGATATCGTTACTATTGCCGGGTTCGATGAACTGGGCATCAGTGAAACGCTGGCCAGCGCCGAAAGCCCGGTTGCCCTGCCTTATGTCGCTATTGATGAACCAACGCTGTCGATGAATTTTATCGTCAATAACTCCCCTTTCGCCGGGCGTGAAGGGAAGTGGGTGACGTCACGAAATATACTTGAGCGGTTGATGAAGGAATTACGCACCAATGTGTCGCTCAGGGTTGAAGAGACGGACAATACTGATACCTTCAAGGTTTCAGGTCGAGGGGAATTACATCTCTCTATTCTAATCGAAAACATGCGCCGCGAAGGGTTTGAACTGTCGGTCTCCAAACCGGAAGTTATTTTCCGCGAGATTGATGGTGTGCGCTGCGAACCGATTGAATTTCTCTCAATTGACGTGCCTGAAGAGTATCAGGGAACGGTGATCGAAAAACTGGGGATGCGTAAAGCGGAAATGACTTCGATGCAGACCATGGAGGGAACCAATCGGATTGAATTCTTGATCCCTGCACGCGGATTGATCGGTTTCCGTACCGAGTTTTTAACCGACACCCGTGGTACCGGGGTGATGAATCATAGCTTTCATGATTACGCCCCTTACAAGGGGCCGATCGAAGGGCGCAAAAATGGTGTGCTGATTGCCATGGAAGCCGGAGAAACGGTTGCCTATTCTCTGTTTAATCTACAGGATCGCGGGATTCTTTTTGTTGGTCCCAATGTGCAGGTTTACGAAGGGATGATTCTGGGACAGCATGCCAAAGAAAATGATCTGGTTGTAAATGCCTGCCGCGGGAAAAAACTGACTAATGTGCGTGCTTCGGGAAGCGATGAGGCGGTACGGATAACACCGCCGAGAATTTTGTCGCTGGAGCAGGCCCTGGAGTATATTGCTGACGATGAACTGGTTGAAATAACACCCAAATCAATTCGCCTGCGTAAGCGCTACCTCGACGCAAATGATCGTAAAAAAATGGAGAAAAAGCTGAAATAACCTGCAGTGCAGGAGAGCATTTCAGTTTTCTATTCCGAGACGTTTGATTTTTTCTACCAAGGTCGTGCGGTTGATGCTCAACAGGTCAGCTGCACGGGCCTTTACCCCCGTCCCCAAAGCCATCGCCTGCTGAATCATCGCCCGTTCAATATCTGCAATGACACGATTCATATCAATGCCATCACTGGTGATCTGGGGTGCTTCCAACGTTGTCACTGGTGATTGTTTGCCAATATCCGGTGGTAAATCATCGCAACCGATCACCATGCTGTCTGTCAAGGCGACGGTCCGTTCAATGATGTTTTCCATCTCACGGACGTTTCCTGGCCAGTCATAGGTTTCCATGGCAAGCATGGCCTCCCGGCCGATATGGATCTGGGGGCGATCCATCTCCTGACAGATCTTTTCCAGAAAATAGCGGGCCAGCTGAGGAATGTCTCCCCGCCGTTCTTTTAGTGCCGGGAGATGAATCGGGATGACATTGAGACGATAGTATAGATCTTCCCGGAATTGCCCGTTTTGCACCAGTTTCTGCAGATCAACATTAGTTGCTGAAATCAAACGAATATTGAGATGGATTTTACGGCTCGATCCCACACGTTCAAATTCATGTTCCTGCAGTACGCGCAGGATCTTCATCTGCAGCTGCAGCGGCATATCCCCAATTTCATCGAGAAATACAGTTCCGCCGTTGGCGACTTCAAGCTTTCCCGGTTTGTCAGCAATTGCACTGGTAAAGGACCCTTTTACGTGACCAAACAGTTCTGATTCAAGCAGGTCAGCCGGGATTGCACCACAGTTGATAGCGATGAACGGCTTGTCTTTGCGCGGGCTGTTATAGTGGATTGCTTTTGCCACCAGCTCTTTGCCCGTTCCTGAGGCCCCTAAAATAAGGATCGTGGAATCGGTTCCGGTCACTTTTTCCATACGGGTAAAAACCTGTTGCATGGCCTGACTGGTGCCAATAATGTTATCGAAACGATAGCGGCCATGAAGTTGCTGACGCAGGTATTGATTCTCTGTGACCAGGCGACTTTTTTCCAGGGCTTTGGCCACTTGGAGCTTTAAACGTTCAAAATTGAAAGGCTTGGTGATGTAATCTAGAGCGCCCTCTTTCATTGCTTCAACAGCAGTCTCGGCTGAGGCGTTGCCCGTAATCAAGATGACGCAGGTATCCGGCGAGTCCTCCTTTACCTGTTTTAGAATATCAATGCCGCTGACGCCGGGAAGCAGAAGATCGCTGATAATCAGGTCAAAATTATGCTTTTTAAGCAATCCCAGTGCCTGCTCACCTGATTGGCTGCTGACGACACGGTACCCGGCTTGAGAAAGGAGAACGGATAGGGCATTACAGCTTTCGACTTCATCATCAATGAGCAGAATCTGTGATTTTTGTGGCATATCAGGTTTCTTTCTAGAGGCGTCATTTGTTTGACGTTAAATTATCATGAAAAAATAAGGAAACCAATAAAATTATTCAAGTGGACAAAGCAGGGATTGAGATAAGGGATCTTCGACTCTTTCTGCTTCAGCCACCATGCTTTCAGCAATAAGTCCTTCTTCACTTTCAGAAACCACTATGTTTCTAGTATGGCAAGACTAAGAATCAATTCATCAGAAAGAAATCTTTTTATCTACTTTTTTCTCGTATCTGATAGACCTTGAATGTTTTACAGGCTACTGATATCTCAAACTTTCTTGCTATATTAACTGCTTTCCAGTGCTGGTTGTTACTTATCGGCATCTTTGTAGAACATCATTCTACCTTGACAAAAAAGCTAAATTTCTGTTTCATGCTACTTAAATACTTGAATTTACGTGATAATTACATTTTAAGTAAATAATTTTAGTTATCTCAAAATATCCCAAATTTGTTATTTCAATTCATTCTGGTAAAGGACAAGGATTATGGCGATTAAAAAATTCAAGAAAATAATGGCGGCAAATCGTGGTGAGATTGCCATCCGTATCTTCCGGGCCTGTACTGAATTGGGTATTGCAACAGTGGCTATTTATTCAGAACAGGACCGTCTTTCTCTGCACCGCTACAAAGCGGATGAAGCCTACCTGATCGGCCAGGGGAAGGGACCGATTGACGCTTATCTTGGGATTGATGAAATTATTGCTCTTGCGCGTAAAAAAGATGTCGATGCGATTCATCCGGGTTATGGGTTTTTGTCCGAGAATGCCGATTTTTCCGAGGCCTGTGAGCGTGCCGGCATTGCTTTCATCGGCCCGACACCGGATATCCAGCGCCGTCTCGGCGATAAGGTTTCAGGACGGCAGGTCGCTCTGGAAGCCGAGGTGCCGATCGTTCCGGGTACGGAGAATCCCGTGAAGACACAGGAAGAGGCCCTGATCTTCGCAAAAGCCACCGGCTATCCGATAATTGTCAAAGCCAGTGCAGGAGGCGGGGGCCGCGGCATGCGGGTTGCGCAGAACCAGAAAGAGCTGCTGGAAGGTTTGAAGAGTGCAGCCTCTGAAGCTCAGGCCGCTTTTGGGGATGCAACTGTGTTTCTGGAGAAATATATTGAAGACCCGAAGCATGTTGAAGTTCAGATTCTGGGCGACAAGCATGGGAATCTGGTGCATTTTTATGAGCGGGACTGTTCGATTCAACGTCGCCACCAAAAAGTGATTGAAATTGCTCCGTCGCTGTATTTAACGAAAAAGAAACGTCAGGAACTCTGTGACTATGCGCTTAAAATAGCTAACTCTGTTGGCTACATTAATGCTGGTACGGTTGAGTTTTTGATGGACAAGGAAGAAAACTTTTACTTTATCGAGGTAAATCCCCGCATACAGGTAGAGCACACGGTGACGGAACTGGTGACCATGCGTAACCTGGTTCAAGCCCAGATTCGTATTGCCGAAGGATACAAACTATCTGACCCGGAGATTGGTATTAAGAGTCAGAAAGATATTGAGCTGCGCGGCTACGCGATACAGTCCCGGATCACCACGGAAGACCCTAACAATAATTTTGCCCCGGATTTTGGCACTATTAAAGCCTATCGAACAGCAGCTGGCTTTGGCGTCCGACTCGATGCCGCTGCGGGTTATGCTGGCGCATATATCACCCCCCATTATGATTCACTGCTGGTTAAAATTTCTACCTGGGCCCTGACCTTTGCAGATGCTTCCAAAACCATGCACCGTGCACTACAGGAATTCCGCATCCGTGGAGTTAAGACGAATATTGGGTTTCTGGAAAAGGTTATTACTCACCCGGTTTTTCTTGAAGGAGCCTGTGATACCTCTTTTCTCGAAAAGCATCCGGAAGTATTTGACCTCCGGGTGAAAAAGGACCGGGCAAATAAACTTCTAAATCATATCGGTCATATCACGGTGAATGGCTATCCCGGAATTACCCCAGAAAAAGCTCTGAAGTTTATCAATCTGCGTGAACCAGAGGTTCCTGAGATTCCTTATGGGCAACAACACCCGAGAGGTACCAGAGACATTCTGAGGGAGAAAGGGCCTGAAGGTCTGGCCCAATGGGCTCGCCAGCATAAACAGTTGCTGGTGACGGACACGACCATGCGTGATGCACATCAGTCACTTGTCGCTACGCGTTTCCGGACCTTTGATCTGGATCGGATTGCTGAGGCGACAGCACACCTTGGCGGAGGATTGTTCTCCTTGGAAATGTGGGGTGGAGCGACCTACGATGTGTCAATGCGGTTTCTGCGTGAAGATCCCTGGGAGCGTCTTGACCGCCTGCGGGAAAAAATTCCTAACATCCTTTTTCAGATGTTGCTCCGAGGTTCCAATGCTGTCGGCTATACCAACTATCCGGATAACGTGATTCAGGAGTTTGTTACAAAGGCGGCAGAAAGCGGTATTGATGTCTTCAGAGTGTTCGATTCGTTGAATTGGACCAAGGGGATGCAGGTGGCTATGGAGGCGGTGCAGAAGAGTGGCACTCTCTGCGAGGCTGCTATTTGTTATACCGGTGACATCCTTGACCCGAAACGTGACAAATATCCCCTCGCATACTATGTGAATATGGCCAAAGAACTTGAAAAGATGGGGGCGCATATCCTGGCAATCAAGGATATGGCAGGCTTGATAAAGCCATTCGCAGCGGAAAAGCTGGTCAAAGCGCTGAAGAATGAAATCGGTCTTCCCATTCACTTGCACACTCACGATACCTCGAGTAATGGTGGGTCAATGTTGTTGAAAGCGACTGAGGCCGGTTGTGATATCGTTGATGCTGCCTTGTCATCGGTTTCCGGGCTCACCGCTCAACCGAATATGAATGCCCTGCTGGCTGCGTTGGAGGGAACCATCTGGGATCCTCAACTGGATATGTCTGGTCTGCAGAAATTAGCGAACTACTGGGAGACCTGCCGGACGTATTATGCGCCCTTTGAATCTGAGCTACGCAGCGGCACC
>JAPHSA010000069.1 GCA_026193235.1 Deltaproteobacteria bacterium
ATCCGAAATAACTTTTGCGGCAGCCTTCCCTTTGGGTTCATAGTAAAACATCAAATCAAGATCAGAGCGTGGATTCATCTCAGCTCGCCCATAGCCCCCCAGGGCAATCAAACAACAGCCGGCAAGCTCTTCAGTAGCTTGATCTGAAGAAGCCAGACGATAAAAGCTTTCGTTCAGTTGGTCAAAAACGGCCGTAAGTTCCTCGACCACGACCCGGCCAGTGGCGCCCTGCTCGTGTAAAGCTTGGATTCGGCCGAGTTGAGTCCGGAGGTGATCTGAGGCGGTTTCCAGAATGGCATCACGGCAGGCATTAAAATTCGTTGCGGCTGATCCGCTGTCACAGTGTATGTCGTCTAACGGACTACGAGTGCTTTGGCTCGTCATCGCTGTGCCACCTGATCAATTGAGGCTGAATAGTGTTTGACGCCATTCACTATGGATGAAGCTACCCTCTTCTGATAGGACGGAGAGGTCAAACGTTTTTCTTCACGGGGATGGCTGATAAAAGCCGCTTCGACAAGAACCGAAGGCATGGTTGCACCCAACAGGACATGGAAAGGACCCTGTTTGACACCTAGGTCTTTGATGTTACTGAAGTGCGGACGCAAACCAGCAACCATTGCCTGTTGGACTTCTGCAGCCAACCGGCTGGATTCGTTAATCTTCGCGTTGGCCATTAAATCAAAAAGGATTGCTTCGAGATTTCCGACGTCCTGAAGCGATGTCCCATTCTCTCTGGCAGCGACTTCTGCCGCTTGATTATTCTTTGATAAATTCAAAAAATAGGTTTCCAGACCGTAGGCTTTCCCCCGATCGCTGGCATTGGCATGTAAGGAAATAAAAAGATCAGCGCCGACCCTATTGGCATAATCTGTCCGTTCACGCAACTCGAGATAGCGGTCGTCAGATCTTGTTAACAGAACCTTTACCCCCATCTGTTGGCGGAGAGCGGATGCCAGCGCTTTGGCGAGTTGCAGGGTGACATCTTTTTCCCTGATATTATTCGGTCCGATCGCACCCGGGTCTCGTCCACCGTGCCCGGCATCCACAACGATTAGGCGGATCCCTTCATCCGCCTTTTTCTGAGGGACATGAAGCGTTGGTTGGCGGTCGGCAGCAGAATTGAGGATGGTTGCGATCGAATCATCTCCAGAAGAATGAATCGATGCTGCTGTTGTCGGTTCAGCTGTCATACCAATTTCTTCAGGGGCTCCGATAATATCGACAACCAACCGATGAGGACTCTCCAAGGTTGTCAATTTATATTCAGCGACCCGGTTCAGATCAAGGACGACGCGCGTTCTTTGTTCATCAAAAAGACTGGCCCTCACCTGTTTGACCAGACCGTTGCGAATTGCAACAACCGCTGGCAAACCGACAACAGGCTTGGTGTAAAGTAGATCAAAATAAAGCCTGGGATTTTCGCCTTTAAGGTAATGCGGCTTAGCGACAATGGGTGCCGTCAGATCCAGAACGACCCGAGTATATTCAGGGCCACTCCAATACCTGATTTTTTCCAATCGCGGAGAATCGCCAACAGCATGATAATTTTGTTGATTCTGTTTATCAGGATGTGGCTGCGCGACTGCCACAGGTTGCGGCAACACGGCTAAACGCTTATGCGCATCATTGACCATGTCACCAGAAGGCATTTGGGTTACCAGACGCAGATAATACAAGCGTGCGGCAACCCTGTCCTTGAGCCGGTATTCGGTTGCCTGACCGGCATGAAAAAGCGCATCGTCAGCCAGATTGCTTTGCGGATAGAGTTCTGCCATAGACAGATAACGGCTAACGGCCTCTTGCGCGTCAGTTTTACTCCCAGATGCTTTTGACAAGCCGTCCCAGGTTCTGGCCTGGAGGAAAAGAGCTTTGTCCAGTTCAGGGCTGATCGGATGCTCGGCGATAAAGCGATCGAAACGTTCGAGCAGTTGTTCCCAATTGTGCCTCTGGCGTTGTAATTGAGAGGACTGGTGCAACTGCTGATAATCCTGCCGCAGTGATGTATAGTTTTCGGCAAAAACCGCCGAACTCAGGCCGTGGATCAAAAGCAATACAAGAATGACAAAATTGAAGCGATTCATTTCCATGAGCTATAGCATCTTTTTTAATTCATCAAGCAGGTTTAACGCTTCCAGCGGAGTCATTAAACTCGTGTCAAGCGTCTGCAATCGTTCTCGAATTGCCCCATCTGTATTCATATTGAACAGTGAGAGCTGTGACACCGGCTGTTTCTGGGTTTGACTTTTACTTTCACCCAGACGCGGTTCACCGGAATTAATATATTCGCCCGCCTCCAGGTTATGAAGGATTTCTTTTGCCCGACTAATGACTTGATCCGGCAACCCGGCAAGCCTACCTACCTGAATACCATAGGAACGGCTGGCACCTCCAGGGACGATCTTGCGCAGAAAAATAATTTGATCGTTCCATTCTTTTACCGCAACGTTATAGTTCTTAATCCGCTCCCGGGTAATCGAGAGGTCGGTCAACTCATGGTAATGGGTTGCGAACAAGGTCTTGGCGGCAATTTCTTTGTTATCATGAAGATATTCGGCGACCGCCCAGGCGATGCTGACGCCATCAAAAGTCGAAGTTCCGCGACCTATCTCATCGAGGATGATCAGGCTTCTGTCCGTCGCATGGCGCAGAATATTAGCCGTTTCATTCATCTCTACCATGAATGTCGACTCACCTTTTGCCAGATTATCACTCGCGCCCACGCGCGTAAAGATCCGGTCGACAACACCTATCTGGGCCTTATCAGCAGGAACAAAACTTCCAAGTTGAGCCATCAAAGTGGTTAAGGCAACCTGGCGCATAAAAGTCGACTTCCCCGCCATGTTCGGGCCGGTGATGATCAACAGCTGGTTGCTGTCCATGTCAAGTTCAACATCATTTGGAACAAAAGCTTCTTTAAGCGGCATGCGCTCAACAACAGGATGCCGTCCGCCTGATATTTTTATGACTCCCGAATCATCAACCAGCGGGCGAACGTAATTTCTCTCGTGAGCAAGGTCAGCGAGAGACAATAAAACATCCAGCGCAGCGAGAGCCGCCGCGCTTTGTTGCACACGTGGTCCTTCAGCGGCGGCTTTTAAACGCACTTTCTGGAACAGCTCATATTCCCGTTCGACCATGCGTTCTTCCGCACCAAGCACCTTTGCTTCATATTCTTTCAATTCCGGGGTAATAAAACGCTCAGCGTTGGAGAGGGTCTGTTTACGTTGATAATCATCCGGCACCCGATCGAGATTGCGGTGGGTCACTTCAATGAAATAACCAAAAACCCTGTTGTATTTGACCTTGAGTGTTGGTATCCCGGTTCTTTCACGCTCTTGTTGTTCAAGACGAGCAATCCACCCCTTCCCTTCACGGCTTACAACTCTCAGTTCGTCAAGATCAGAATCATATTCATCCTTTATGATCCCACCATCGCGCAGAACAAAAGGCGGATCATCAACAATTGCCTGTTCAAGCAGGTTGACCAGTTCCGGGAGCAGGTCAAGCCGGGCACGTAAGTCCTGAAGGTAAGCAGAATGAATATTCACCAGCAAATCATCAATACGCGGTAACCTCTCCAAAGAGCAGCGGAGAGCCACCAGGTCTTTCGCGTTAGCACTGGCCATGGATATCTTACTGTTCAGTCGTTCCAGGTCGTAGACGCCATCCAGGGCCTCCATCAAGTCAAGTCGCAGCAGGCTTTCGTCCACCAGATCGGCGACGGCATCTTGACGGCGAAGGATTTCTTGTTGGTCAACCAGGGGATATTGAATCCATTGCCTTAATGATCGTCCTCCCATTGCGGTCTGAGTCCGATCCAAAACCCCGAGCAGCGAACCATGTTTTTTCCCATCCTGCAGCGTGGCTGTCAGTTCAAGATTCCGGCGGGTTGTTTCATCCAGCACCATAAAATTCTGGGCGTGATAGGTTTGCAACGAACGAATATGTTGAAGTTCATCTTTCTGTGTTTGTTGCAAATAATAGAGCACGGCAGATGCCGCCTGTTGTGCCGCAGGTAAATCCTGACACCCAAAGGATTGCAGGCCTGAAACACCAAAGAAGGCACAGAGCTGTTCAAAAGCGTAATCGTTTTCAAACACCCGCTCTGGTGTTGGGTTACACATGGTATTTGTCAGCGCTGTCCCAAGTCTTTTTCTGAGTTGTGCTCCTTCTTCATCGTCGCACAAAAGGACTTCGCGGGGGCTTAAAGAACCCAGTTCACTTTCGACCTGGGTTAACTCTTCCACCTGGGTTACGCGGAACACTCCGGTTGTAATGTCGACATGGGCGACACCGTAGTTACCGCCCTGTTGCGCAATGGCCAAAAGATAGTTATTTTCTTTCGGATTCAGACTGTCAATATCGGTCACGAGTCCGGGCGTTACGACGCGAACAACTTCTCGCTTGACAATTCCTTTTGCTGTTTTGGGGTCTTCAACTTGCTCACAGATTGCAACTTTATGGCCGGCACTGATTAACTTCGCAATGTAGCTCTGGCTGCTATGATAGGGAATACCACAGAGAGGAATAGCATTTTCGTCCCCTTTATTTCTTGAAGTTAAAGTAATGCCCAGAACCCGTGATGCCAAGATGGCATCATCCATGAACATTTCATAAAAGTCGCCCAACCGGAAAAACAGAACAGCATCCTGATATTCAGCTTTAATTTCCAGATACTGACGCATCAGCGGGGTAGCTGTAGACATGCTAACTTCCTGAAAAACAGTTTTAAAAAAGGGATTTAAACGCTATTTGCAGTAATCGATTCAAAGTCGGCCATCCTAACAAAGACATCAACGGAAGTAAACAGGACGACGCCACTAATACGCTGGCTTAGCTTGACCATCAACCATTGGCAATGATAAGAGTTCCCTGTTTATTATCCATAATTCAATCAAACCGAAAAAAGATTTATGACAACTCTGGAACCGAAAATTGATAAAAAGCAAATTTACACAAAAGCAAACTATTCCATTAGAACTCTGGACGATGAAATTCGTGCTGATCGATTGTGTCAGCAACTGCTGAAAATCTTTTTCCAGGAACTGCTTGATCAGAAAAATCTTGAGCCGCGGGTTGCGGGGTCTCATGCCCATGGAGCAGATTATTTCCTGCGCAATTACATGATTGATCATTGCCGTGAAAACATCTTCATAATAAATCCAGAACGGCTTATTGCTTTCGCTGGAAACTGGTATATTGTCAGTACTCTTGAGCCCAATATGGTGGAACTGGAGAGCCTGCTTCAGGGTATCGAGAGTTTTTATGCCTTTTGTGCGGCAAAAAAACTGATTGATCCTTCCAGTATGAGTTCGATCACAGCAGCCTGTTTTGACCTGTCTTTCTATGAAAAACGCATTGCTGATTTTCATGCTCTCAAAGGCAACGAATTTATAGCCTGGAATCAGGCCTGTCCGCTCCACTAGGGAAAGTTTTCATGTTGTTATCTCCTAACCCCAAATTACGTGCTGCCAGTTTTTCTATCTGTGGGGCATTGGGCCTTGCCATAATCAAGCTGTTCATCGCCCTGATGAGTGGATCGATGGCGGTCATGGCTTCTGCGATCGATTCACTCCTGGACATTCTCATGTCCGGAGTCAATTTCATGGCTATCCGTCAGGCAGAACAACCACCCGATGAATGTCATCCTTTCGGCCACGGTAAATTTGAGACTCTAGCTACACTCTTCCAGGCCTTGGTCATCTCCCTCTCAGGTGGCTGGATCATCTACGAGTCGGTGGTTCGTTTAACCGAAGGGAAACAGCTCGGCAACATCAATCAGGGAATTGGGGTCCTCGCATTCAGTGCGGTGGTTTCCTGGTTTATCGCCAACCATTTACGCAAAGTTGCGCGAGAAACTGATTCTTCAGCTCTGGAAGCGGATTCGCTCCATTTCCGCATGGATATTTACACCAACCTGGGGCTGATGGCCGGGTTGTTAATGATTCGCTGGTTCGCTATTCATTGGCTGGATGCTGCATTATCAATAGTGGTAGCCTCATACATCCTGCACGAGGCATTGCAGCTGATCAAACGCAGCCTGACCGACATGCTCGATCATGAACTGCCTGTGGAAATCCAACAACAGGTTCACCAGTTAATCAGCAGCCATGGAGGGCCACTTGCTGGTTATCACGGGTTGCGAACCAGGCGCGCCGGGTCGATGAAAATTATGGATTTTCACCTTGAAGTTTGCAAAGACATGACTGTCAATGAGGCCCACGAACTGACTGACAGTTTAGAAAAAAAAATTGAGCGGGAAATCCCCGGTGCTGATGTCATCATCCATATCGAACCCTGTCGTGTTGACAACTGCCCGGGGAGAGAAAACTGTGAAATAGCTAGCAGCCGAATTCCCAGTCGGTTTCAGACCCCGCCAATAACACCTGAACCTCAACGGCACGAGCCTTAGCGTTAAAAACCATCAGGGATAAACCGTAGAAAACATGATTAACGGCCAACCATGATGCCGAGAGCTTCAGCCGTCGCTACCAATTCACCATCCGGATCGACCAGATTGAGATGAGAAACTGCATTCACAATCTCGACATCGGAAATTTTACGCCCTTTAAGGGCTACCATGCGCCCATAGGCACCACGAGCAATCAATTCTACCGCCTTGACACCAAAGCGGGTCGCAAGGATCCGATCATAAGGAATTGGCGACCCTCCCCGCTGTAAATGTCCCAGAATGACTACTCGCGTTTCAATATCAATGCATTGAGCCATCTGTCGCGCCACCTGATGAGCAATTCCACCAAGCCGCTCAACGCCAAAGTTTTCTTCTGCTGATTTCTGTACTGATTTTTCCCCGGCAGCGGGGAAAGCTCCTTCAGCGACAACAATAATTGAAAACCGGCTTCCCTTTTTACGCCGCTTTTCAATAGCGGCACAGAGGCCGGCAACGGAATAAGGAATTTCCGGAATTAAGATCACATCCGCTGAACCGGCGATGCCTGACTCCAGAGCAATCCAACCCGCATCGCGACCCATCACCTCGACAATCATGGCCCGATGGTGGCTCTCAGCGGTAGAATGCAGGCGATCGAGGGCTTCTGTAACCGTCTGCAC
>JAPHSA010000249.1 GCA_026193235.1 Deltaproteobacteria bacterium
TCCTTAAAGCGGATATCAACCAACACGGCCTTTCTATCTTCCAGCAGATCGAGCAATAATATTGCTGCTGGCTTTCATCTCCAAGCGCGAATTGTAGTCGTAACCACTGTATATAGTCCTCCAGATTTTTTTCACTACCCAGGGCATTGCCACTCAGTATAAATAGGGTCAGCAGGGCAAAAGTAAATGATTTCATCATCAGGGCCCTTAGCGGGTACAGATCAGGGAGCCGTGTAAATCAACCAGCAACCGCCGGCCATCACAAGCAGACCACAGATTCGTTTAATCCAGAGAGTTCCTTGGGAACGTTCATTCCAGTTGAGGTAGTGTTGCACCGATTCGGCAAAGGTCCCGGCAAAGACAATCACCGCACAGTGTCCCAAGCCATAAGCGAGCAACAATGTCGCTGCGTAGAGCATGCTGTTGCCTGCTTCCGTCAAGGCCACGCCGATAACCGGACCCATAAAAGCAAAGGTACAGGGGCCGAGGGCGATACCAAAGATCAGTCCGAGAATTAAAGCCGCGAGCAGGCCTTTGCGCTGCAGACTGATCTGACCCGGGCCCGACCAGGGCAGCGGAACAAGACCCCAGAGATGCAGACCGAAGAGGAAGAAAATTCCGGCGACCAGCCAGTTGCCCCAGGAGCCGAGGTCACCCAGCATCCGCCCGGCCAGAGCCGTCAACAGGCCGATCAGCGCGATGGAGAGCAGAATACCGAAAGCAAACAGGTTGGAGATGAGAAATGCTCGCCGGGTGCTCATCTTCCCCTGACTGTCAATAAAGCCGACGATCAACGGGATGCTGGCCAAATGACAGGGAGAAAGAAGAATGCTCAGGATTCCCCAGCCAACAGCAGCGCTGAGCGCAAGCAACGGAGCCCCGTAAACCGCCTGGCTTAAACTGGTGAGCAATTGTTCTATCATCAGTTGTTTTCTGTGAAAGAGTAGCCGAGTTCCTGCCACTTATTGAGGATATCCTCCCGGCCGTAAAAGCCGACATGACGAAACAACTCTTCCCCATCTGCTGCATAAAAAATCTGCGTTGGAATCATCCGCACAGCGTATTTTTTTGCTTCCTCTTTACGCTTCCAAGCGTCAATAAACTCGACTTCCATGACCCCGGCAAAGTCCGCTTTGAGCTTATCGAGGATCGGGGCCATCTTGATACAGGGAACGCACCTGTCGGCGCCGACATCAACCAGTTTGGGAAGTTTCCCGGCCCAGGAGGACCCAACCAGAGCCAGGACGAGCAGCATCAACAGTATGATTTTCTTCACCATTTTATCACCCCAACAGCTTTTCAATGTCTGCGGAGCTCGGCACTTTGCCGGCAACCAGCACCTTGCCATTGACCGCCAATCCCGGGGTTGTCATGATCCCAAACGCCATGATTTCGTTAAGACCGGTAACCTTTTCCATTTCGTAATCTAGGCCAAGGGCATCAGCCGCTTGCCTGGTATTTTCCGCGAGCTTTTCACATTTGGCACATCCGGTACCGAGAATCTGTATTTTTTTCATTTTGTATCTCCTTTTTTTAGGACATCAGAATCATATTTTTCACCACAGAGCCATAGAGGTTCGGAGAAAAACCAAACCGATTTTTATTGGCTCAAAACCTTTTGACTTTGCTTCTCTCCTGCTCTCCGCCTCTGCGTTAAAAGCCTTCATCAGGAATTCAAAAAATCGCTCCATAGATCAGTCCGCTGATGGTTGCCATCACCACCACCAGCAGAACGAATACACTGGTTTTCTTGGTGCCCATAACACTGCGAATAACCAGCATGTTCGGCAGTGAAAGCGCCGGTCCAGCCAACAACAGGGCCAATGCCGGGCCTTTACCCATACCAGCACCGAGGAGTCCCTGCAGAATGGGAACTTCGGTGAGAGTGGCAAAATACATGAAAGCACCGAAGACTGAGGCGAACAGATTCGCGAATAACGAATTACCGCCGACCAGTGAAGTGACCCAGGTTGAGGGGATCAGTCCTTCATGTCCCGGACGGCCTAGCAGTACCCCGGCTATGAGCACACCGATCAACAACAATGGCAGGATTTTCTTAGCAAAATCCCAGCTTTCATCGAACCACTGGCCCATTTCACCATCGCGGGTGCTTTTCAGATTACTGAGAACCGACAGGCTGATAACGCCGAAGGTGAAAGCAAGTTCCGGGTAATGCGGAAGAATGATCGCTATCAGCAGAGCGGGGACAGTGGCCAGGAGAATCCGCAGGAATCCGAGTTGAAACCAGGTTGCCAGCATCAGCGCCAGCGCAATCGAGAAACCGCTGGTAATCCACCATTTGGCAACATAGAGAGCATGCCAGAGCCCGGTTGGTTGATCGGTTTGACCCCAGTTGGCAAACACCAGGATACCGACCATGGATGCAAAATAGAGCGCAGTCTGCCACAGAGGACGAGCTTCATCATCAGCGCCCATCAGCGGCGCAGCAGCGGCCTTTTCAGCTTCTTCATGGCGAAAGATAAAATGCATCAACAGGCCGATAACAACGGCAAAGACAATCGCACCGACAGCACGGGCAATACCCATTTCCGGACCGAGAACGCGGGCCGTCAGCACAATCGCCAGAATGTTAATCGCCGGACCGGAGTAAAGGAAAGCGCAGGCGGGGCCGAGCCCTGCTCCCATGCGATAAATCCCGGCGAACAGCGGCAGAATGGTGCAGGAACAGACGGCAAGAATGGTTCCGGAAACCGAAGCGACGCCGTAAGCAAGAATTTTTTTGGCATTCGGTCCCAGGTATTTCATCACCGCCTGCTGGCTGACAAAAACCGCCACCGCTCCAGCGATGAAGAAAGCCGGCACCAGGCAAAGCAGAACATGCTCGCGGGCATACCATTTAACCAGGTGCAGCGACTCCATTATGGCGCCCTGGACCCTGGGGATTTCTACCGGAAGAAAAAAACAACCGCTAAAAACGGCAACAATCCAGAACAGCGGCTTCCATTCATTTTTCCA
>JAPHSA010000086.1 GCA_026193235.1 Deltaproteobacteria bacterium
AACAGCAGCCTGACTCATTCATTTCATGCAACATGCCTTCAGAGTGTCTTGCGGAAGTCTCACCAACGCCATAGCAGGCGGTTATAATTCCCTGCATTGCCTCGAAGTGCTTAATAAACAACATTACTGCTGCCATCTTTCACAAACATCACGTGCGGTTCACTGCCGGCTTCGATCTGCTGCGGTTTTACAATAGCGAGTAAGGCTTGAATAAGCGCATCTTGCCCTGCAAGGTCAGCTGTAACCAGTGTGGGAACCCGATTGCCGATGAAGGGAGCAGGATGTGGCTTGTTTTCCCCACACTGTTTGACTTTGGGCCAGGTACCGAGATGCCGTATTCATTCAAACCAACCTGCCCGGCTATGATTTTGCTACGGTTAATTTTTCTTGGGCCGGCAGAGTATTGCGGAACATAGATCAAGTCGGTCGACCTAAACAATGTCGGGGCGATCTCCGCGAGCACGTTTGCGGTAAAATGAGATCAGCGTCAGCAGGACCCCGCAACCCATGAAGAGCGAACCGACAAAAGCGAGCTTTGCCCCCGGATCGTAATTGATTGTGAGAATGCTGTAGGGCAGTCTTCTGCCGCTGAGGACTGTCTGTCCATAGGAGACCGGGATAACCACCAGACCGTTCCAGGTTAAAGGGTGATTACTGCGTGTCTGCAACCGCTTGACAAGCTGTTCGCCACGGTAGATGGCCAGGGTGTTTAGCATCTCCAACGGGCGGCCGCTCGGAGCAAGGACAGGCTTGAAAGCCTCCAACTTCAGTGTGATCCCCAAGGTCTGTACCTGTTTGCTCTGACCAACCAGCAACGCATTGTTTTCGCTTCGGAATCCGGCCTGGCTGCCCCACCAGAAAGCGATCAGCAGCAGCACAAAACCGATGTGGATCATATCCTCGCCGGTTTTTCTGCCAACGGCCCTGGCAAACGCTTATGGTGAGACTCCGCCGCAGTGAGCTGTAAAGCTGGATTACTATCCAGTAAACGCAAAGAAATATTCCCGGTTCCGCAACCTATATCAACTAGGTTCGTAACTTGCACTAAGAAATCCAGCAGCAAATCATGGAAAACTTCGTAGTCCGGGACCAGTTTTTTTGTGAAGTCGTCATATGCTTTCGCTTGTTCATTGTAGGACTTAACGATTTCTGTCATGGCCTGATCCTCACGTTTCAATTAACCGGTTTGAGCATCAAGGATATGAAGGTATCATATTGTCTAGGAAGACAAAACCAAGCAAATGGAATATATGTTTCCAATGTCAGAGATTCTGCACTAGGGCAAATAGTGCCGCCAGGGCCAGGATCAACGCACCGGTCAGCAGAGCCAGAAGTTTTGCCAGTAACATTCTCATTATATTTTCGCCTTTCAATAATTCAGACCAGATCGAACAGCTCGGAATGAATTTTACTCAACGGGACTCCCAACCTATTCAGGAGTTTTTCGGATAACTGGATCATCGACACCGGGCCGCAGATGAAATACTCCTGGCGATCGTTCTGCTGTTGTGGGAGGTGGCGCGCCAGAAGTTCTTCGCTGAGCAATCCCACTTCTCCCTGCCACCCCTGTGGGGGCTCTTTCAGTACGAAGACCAGACGCAGGTCGAGCTGGCCCCGCAGGGTCTCCAGTTCCTCGCGGAAAGTCAGCCTCTCCCAGGTATGGTAAGCGTAGATCAAGAGCAACGGCCGTCGGTCGGCCCGGTCGACCAGGGTACGGAGTATCCCCATGATTGGGACTATGCCGATGCCGCCGGCTATGAAAACGTAGCTGTCGGCGGGCTGCCGGTCTGTGCTGAAGCTGCCGTATGGACCGTCCACGTAAACTTTCTGGCCGACCGCCACCTCCTTGATTCGCGCCGTAAAATCGCCAAGCGCCTTGATGGTAAAACGCAGGGCGCCCGGATGTTCGGCACTTGAGGCGAAAGAGAAGGGGTGCTCTTTGAGGGCGAAAGGGGAATCCCAGACAGTAAGCCAGGCGAACTGACCAGGCTGGAAAGAAAAACCGGCATGCCCTTCGGGGGCCAGTTGCAGAGTCCAGGCATCCCCCCGTTCGGCGATCACCTCGGTCACCCGAAACGGCCGGCGCAGCAGCAGAGCCGGCTTGACCAGCCGCACATAGGCGAGCAGCAGCAGCCACGAGAGCGAGATAAGGCCCCAGAGCAACTTTTTCGAGGGGGCATCCACGTAGTGGCCGACCCCTTCAATGTGGGCGATGGCTAGCACCAAGGCCAGGGTGGCCAGCACTGCGTGGGCCACTCGCCAGCGGTCATAATCAATGTGCAGTGGTTTGCGGCACAACGAGCTGACCAGCAGCAGGCAAAGTGCCAGCAACGAGCCCACACCTGCCCAAAAATGCCAGGGAGCCACCGCTGGGCGAAAGAAACCCCACAAACTCGGCTCCACAGTCAGTAGCAGCAACGGATGAATCAGGATAAAAGCGAAAGCCACTAGTGAGATCTGCCGATGAAAGTAGTAGATGATGTCGATACCGAAAGGGGCGGATGCCCGCCGAAACCGAGCAGTCTGGAAGAACAGGGTCCCCATCATGGCCGTACCGGCAAACCCCAAGGCCAGCGACACATCCCACCAGAATCCGCTGCCAGCCGGCACCGGGCTGACCAGCAGCACCACCAAAGGGGCCATGATTAGGGCTAGGTAAACGCCAACCCAGAATATGCCCAAAAAGATATAGTACAATTCGTCACCTCCGCTTCGCCAAGAGACCTAAGGGAATTATAAGCTTTTTGGGAGCCACCGCAATCGCATGCCGCCCAGCTTGACAGATGCCGGCCCTTTTCACAAAACTTAGTCACTTACATTTAGGAGGTTTGAATTGAGCTGATTTTATGGCCAAAATCACTGGCAGGACATTTGAAAAGGCCAGAAACAAGCTTCTAATCCAGCTAACCCTTTAGAAGAAATCTCAATCAGCAAATCGGAAACGCTTTTATAGCGCCCTATTTTATTGTCAACGGATCACTCAGCTGATCGTTCTACCTAAAAAGGTTGGTTAACAAAGTAGCATATTCTGGAAATGGAGGGCGCTGATGCTGATCAAACAACAAGACAGGGAGGCCTACTCTGGGATGGTCTTTGTTGCGACGTACTTTATTGCAGTCTTTATTCTCTTTGTCGCGGTGACGCTCATCTATTTGCTACACTAAGCACCTGACCTGAAAAAATGTTCTATTTTTGATATGAATCGGAGGGCTACTGGAAATATTTCGCCTGGTCGCCATCAAGTGCCCCCCCTCAGGTCATTGGGATTTCCTTTTTCTCATGTCCAGGTTAAAGTCCAGGTAAAGCCACTGTCAGACAAATATCACTTTCAAGCAATTTCAACAAAAGATTTCAAAACCTAGCATTAAAGCTGGTGAGGGCACAGGCAGGCTGATTTCGTGCGGTCAATAAAGTCTTCCACACTATTGCTAGAACAGTATTTATTGTCAAAAGTCCCCTCAAAATAACTAATATTTATCTGGAAATCGGCTGAATATTTCACAACTTACTACTCTTGCAAATTGGGCGGATAGTTCCTAAGCCCATTTTCAAACGTAAAATCCTGATTTTTGGCAAGCCGATTCAGTGCAATTTATCTCTGGATGAAGCATGACTGCAATACGGCACAAGACGCAAAACAGCCCAATCATCAGGAATCAAGTTAAGCTGTTCTTGTCCTACGAATGGCACATTGCCTTGCAGTGAATCTGTCCTAACGACTCGGCTTCTCCTGAGATAATCTATCTTGAATGTCAGGTTCGCAGAGGTGTTTTATCAATTTAACCCATTGAAAAATAGACATATTTCTATATATCACTATTGACTTTATTTTATAAAGTGATGGATAGTTTGAAAAGTATTAAAAACTAATGACGGTCATGACTGCCACAAAGGCAAGTCAACCGAAAGCCAAACAGAGGTTAGAGATCTCAGGATGCATTTCCCCAACCCCGCTATATTGAATCGCTTGCGTTTTACGTTGTTGGTCTTATTTAT
>JAPHSA010000261.1 GCA_026193235.1 Deltaproteobacteria bacterium
AGTTTAATCGTGCTGGCGAGTCCAGCAAGTTTGAGGTCGCCTTTAATCCGTTCCAGAGAGAACGTCCCGCCAATGGCAAGCAAAGCCAGGGGGAGTGCCAATCCTGCTGTGATACTCAGTGAGCGATCCAGAATAACTGGAATCGGCAACTTCCAAAAACTCCAGATAAGGCCGAGAAAGGATGCAATGATCAAAGGATTAAGGGCCAATTGACCCACCCAACTGGGAACCCTTTCTGGTTGGTTTTTTCGCTGTGGCAGGAGCAGGGCGAGAATTGCGAACAGGTTCAACACCGGAACTAGAAATCCCATCAGAATGCCAGCACTGGTCAAGCCGTCTTCACCATAAGCGTTAAGGCAGATTGCCAGGCCAACGTACGCCAGATTGCCGCGAAATGAACCCTGAGAGAAACTGCCTCGAACGGGCGCTGGAAAATTACGTAATCCAGCGTAACTGTAGGACAGCGCAAACCCTAGAACAATCACCAGTGATGAACCGATCACCAAGGGGCCATTAAAAAAACTGGTGAAGTCTGCCTTGCCGATCTTGTAAAACAGCAGAATGGGGAGGAAAACCACATAAACGAGTTTGTTAGCCTGATGCAGAAAAGACTCGTCAAACAATTTCAGTTGATTGAGCAGGGTGCCTAATCCGATAACCAAAAACACCGGGAGGACAATAACGATAGTTTCAATAAACAGCTGCATGTCGTCTCCAAAAGTCCGAGCAGAATAGCTCAGATGATGGCGCCTGTCTATTATCCTTTACTGACCAGCGCCTGTGGACAGTGCCGAGCTTCTCAGTGTAGAATATTCAACATGCGACAATGATATTAATTTTTTTGGTCATGAAGAGTGGGTCAGCTGTTTTTTTGTTGGTTATTTTATGAGTGATAATAAAAAGTCGATACTTAAAATTGCATTTCTGCTTCTTGCGGTAGCCGCTATCGCCGCTCTGCATTATCTGACTGGCTCTGAAGCCTCGCAGTACTATGATCTGATCTGCCGACTGTATTACCTGCCGATCATTTTAGGCGGAATCTGGTTCTGCTTACGTGGAGGGGTTTCTATTGCCCTTCTGGTTTCAATAATCTATGCGCCACACGTTATGTTTCAGTGGGGAAGCCTTCCCTCGGTGACGGTTGAACAATATTTTGAAATTTTACTGTTTAATATGACCGGACTTTTGACGGGATTCCTCTCATCAAAGCTTTATTTCCAGCAGGTCGCAACGGAAAAACACATTCAAAAGCTCTCGGAAAGTTATAAAAAATTGAGAGAGCAGGCCGACCTGATTGTCGAAATTGAAGATCAGCTACGCCAGGCTGACCGTTTAACCGCATTGGGTGAACTATCTGCAGGGATGGCCCATGAAATTCGAAATCCTCTCGCTTCTATTCGTGGAACAGCTGAAATATTGCGTGACGCTATGCCGGAGGATAACCGCTATGCGGAGTTCAGTCAGATATTGGTCAACGAAGCAGATCGTTTAAACAAAGTGGTTGAAGATTTTCTCAGTTTTGCCAGGTCTGAATCGGACGGGCAGAGTCAATTTAAACCCCATGAGGTTCTTCACGAAGTTTTGCAGCTCAGCCAGCAACAGGCAAAGAAACATAACATTCAGATCCATTGGCAAGAACAGGACCTTCCCAGCGCCGTTGGCGATGAGGCCCAATTTAAGCAGGTCTTTCTCAACTTAATTCTGAATGCCCTGTACGCGATGGACGTTGGAGGGGACTTGTGGATCGAAACAGAAGTCAGTGATTGTGGAAAGATTATTCTTAAATTCAAAGATAATGGCCCCGGAATCCCAGAGGAATTTCTTGATAAGGTGTTCAATCCGTTCTTTACCACGAAATCAGAAGGAACTGGTCTGGGGCTGGCAATAACTTACCGCATTGTCAAGAATCATTGTGGTCAAATCAGTGTTGCTAACCGCCCTGAAGGCGGGGCCGAGTTTACCATTATCTGTAAACCGGCGGATCAGCCCTGCGGAGATGGAGATGGAAATGGCACAGAAAATTCTTGTGATTGATGATGATGCGTCCTTACGCCGGGTGACAGAATTTAACCTGCAGGAAGCCGGTTATGATGTCCAGACTGCGAGCGATGGACGTGCGGGCGTTGGCTTATTTAAGCGCTGGCGGCCGGATATGGTGATCACCGATGTGCAAATGCCGGGCATGAGTGGTTATGAGGTGCTTGAAGCTGTTCTGAAAATTGACCCCCAAACATTGGTGATTATCGTTACTGCATACAGCACTGTTGAACAAGCGGTTGAAGCAATGAAGGTCGGTGCCTACGATTATCTTGCCAAACCTTTTGGCCGCGACCAGTTAAGCATGACAGTTGCTAAGGCTTTTGAATACAGCAGCCTGCGTAAGGAAAATCGCCAATTAAAAGATGAACTTTCCGGGCCCGTCAACTCAGAAAAAGTCATTGGTGATGCTCCAGCAATGCAGAAATTGTTGCAACGGGTTGAGAAGGTCGCAGCCAGTCAAGCTTCGGTATTGATCAGTGGTGAAAGTGGCACGGGCAAGGAAGTGATAGCTAAAGCTCTCCATCGTGGTTCCGATCGAAGTCAAAATCCTTTTGTTGCTGTTAATTGTGCGGCCATCCCCAAAGATTTGATTGAGAGTGAGTTGTTTGG